>NZ_JAFLQW010000632.1 GCF_017313335.1 Phormidium pseudopriestleyi FRX01
CTCCCATGTCCGGATCCTCCAGTTTCCAAACAGGTGCTTAAGCCCCTGATGGTGAGTGTCACAGCTTCAGGTAGGAAACGACTGAAGTCGTTACTACGAACACCGGATAACGACTGAAGTCGTTACTACGAACTAAGAGGAATAACGCCTGAAGGCGTTACTACGAACATTTGACCAATGACCAATGACCAATGACCAATGACCCAACTAAGCCGATCGCTGTTGGTTCAAGAGTTCGTAAGCCGAGGTAAAATCTGCGGTGGTAATCCGGATTTGGGCTGGATCGCTCATGTCTAGCGCCCGATAGCGGCGGATGGCTTCGACTGCGGCGCGATCGCCTAATAAGGCTAAATCTGCTCCATTCCAGCCCTCGGTGACGGTTGCCCAGTGATTCAAGTCTACCTCGGATAACGGACGTTCCTGATTGTGGACTTGCAAAATTCCTAAGCGACTGTGTATATCCGGTAAATCCACCATCAGTTGTAAGTCGAACCGTCCCGCCCGCAGGAGGGCTGAATCTATTGCCTCGGGACGATTTGTCGCGCCAATTACCAGAATATTGGCTTTGGTTGACAATCCGTCTAATTCCACGAGTAACTGTCCAACCACGCGATCGCTGACTCCAGAATCCCCCGTATGCTGTCCTCTGGCAGGGGCTAAGGTATCGATTTCATCAATAAATACCACACAGGGTGAGGCTTGTCGGGCTTTGGTAAATAATTCCCGAACCGCTTGTTCACTAGCCCCCACCCACTTACTGAGTAATTCCGGTCCATTGATACAGATAAAATTTGCTTTCGCTTGGGAGGCGACGGCTTTAGCTAACAGGGTTTTGCCCGTTCCTGGAGGACCCCAAAGCAGAATTCCCTTGGGCGATCGCGCTTTGGTTTGTAAATATAATTCCCGATTAATCAGCGCCCCTTCTACTGCCTCTCGCAGGGTCTGTTTAATGCTCTCCAATCCGCCAATTTCATCCCATGAAACATCAGGAGATTGCACTTCCACGGACCGCAAAACTGCTGGTTTGACGGCTTTGAGTGCTTCTAAAAAATCCCCCTGCTGAACTGTCATAGTCTCGGGAATATCCGCCTCAATGGAAGGCACTTGACGACGTAGGGCAGTATAGGCGGCTTTTTGACAAACGGCTTTCAAATCTGCCCCCACAAATCCGGTGGCTAATTCGGCAATTTCAGCTAACTGAACTGTCTCATCTAAAGGCATTGCGTCGGTGAGAATTTCTAATATTTCCAATCGTCCGGCGCAGTCGGGGACTCGAAACTGCACTTCGCGATCGAACCGTCCCGGACGACGCAAGGCGGGATCGAGGGCATCCGGTCGATTTGTGGCAGCTAAGACAATCACCCCTTGAGTTTGAGCAAATCCATCCATCAACCCCAACAATTGGGCTACCAGGCGTTTTTCCACTTCCCCCTCAACCTGAGAGCGATCGGGCGCTAAACTGTCAATTTCATCAATAAAAATAATACAAGGCGCACTGTTCACCGCTTGGTCAAAAATCCCCCGCAGTTTTTGCTCGGCTTCGCCGTAATATTTACTAATAACTTCGGGACCCACCAAGTCAATATAATTAACCCCCAACTCTGAAGCTAAAGCCCGAGCCGTCAGAGTTTTTCCCGTACCCGGAGGTCCTACTAACAACACCCCTCGGGTAGGTTCTAATCCAATTTTTTCTAATAAATCAGGACGTTTTAAAGGCATCCCAATCAGTTCTTTCAGTTCAGCTAAAACTTCTCGAAGTCCGCCAATATCTTTCATCGAAGAACCCGATTTTTTGGGCTTCGATACCCCCGGAGTCGGGGATGTAAAATTTGACCCGCCACCCGTTGAACTCGGACCCGTTGAACGAGGAGAAGAGGGTTGGCGAAAAGGACTGGCATCTACCGAAACCCCACCCGTCGAGACTCCGACGTTCCCAGTCCGGGGAATCGCGCCAGTCCGGGGTATGCTACTAATCGGACGAGTACGGAACTGCATATCTGCCTTGAGTTCTCCAGCTTCTATTTTCTCTTCCAAGGCTTTCGCGAGTTCTAATAACTGCTCAAACCCTTTAAATAAATCGTTCATGAATCGCTCTCCCTAATGATTAACAGTTCCGTTCTTGACCCCATTAATTTGGGTCTAAAATGCAGTGATTCACAGCATTTTGCTCTACCCTAAGATATGGAGAACGCCCCGGAATTGTTTAAGGGAGGTTCTTTTCAATCTAACGATTTATCCCTTAAATAGTCTTCCTCCAAAGGCTGATTTTATAGGGCATGGGTCCCTATATCCCAAGGTGTAGAGTCGGTTAGATTAAATCTTAGCATTTTTTGAAACCACCCCCCTCGTATCATGGCTCTGCCATGATATGCTTTCATCAGCGGCTTAAGCGCCTGTTTAAGTGTTATACAAACTCCCCTTCCGGTCCCCGGACCTTGGCAAGGTCCGGGTTAGGGTGGGGTTCTCTTGACTTGCAAAGCCAAGTCAAGAGGAATGAGTGGGTGGAGGGTCTCCCGTGAGAAGGCGATCGCCACTGATCCGAAGAAATAGGTTGGACCAACCTCTATACAAACGCTTAAACCGTTAAGGGTGCGTGAGGTGGCGATCGCCACCTCACGGGAGACCCCACCCTAACCCTCCCCTTGCCAAGGTCCGGGGACCGTTCGTAAAAACCCTACTCTATACACCTCCTCCCTCGTATCATGGCTCTGCCATGATATGCCCTCTCAGCGGCTTAAGCGCCTGTTCCCCGCCCCCACCAAATCCAAATTAAAACAACAAATCAGCAGCCCCTTGAATCCGCTCTAAAGCAGACACAGAACGAGGCAAAACCGGCAAATGAATCACCATTTGTGCCGGAAATAATCCCCAATCAATTTCACAACCCTCGCGATACCGATTATGAACCACATACCGTTGAGGAACTTCCATTTTTCGCAATGACTCCGTTAATCGCACCTGTTCCGCAACAATCGCCGCTTGTGCTTGAACCACCCCAATAAATTCTGTACAATCAACATCTTTTAACTGCTTCTGTGCTTTAACAACTTGTTGCCGCAACGTCCGCAATCGCCCCATAAATTCCACTCGCCCTAACACATTTTGATATTGAATCCACAACTTAAAAATCCAAGCCAGCCAATCCGCTAAAGCCGAAGGCATTTCTAAAAACCGCAATAAATGACCTGTTGGGGCCGTATCTAAAATAATTAAATCTTGTTCGTTGCGGTTTAATAAATCAAACACTTCAATTAAGGAAAGCATCTCATCAATTCCCGGTAGAGCTTGGGCAACAAGCATCCGCCATGCTTCAGGAGTATAGGCAATTTTAATGCTTCCCGGGTTCGGCCCTTCTCCACTCATCATTTCCGCTAATTCCCAGAGGTAGTTATCTCTAAATTCTTCCAGGATAATCTCAGCATCAATTTCTTGCCCGCTTAAATTATTCGTGATTTGAATCGGGTTATGTCCCAAATTTTGACCAAAAGCATCTCCTAAAGAATGCGCGGGGTCGATGGAAATGACTCGAATTTTTTTGTCCGGATAGCGATGAGCCAATCCCCACCCTAATGCAGCGGCAACGGTGGTTTTACCCACGCCTCCTTTCCCTCCAATTAAAATTAATTGGCGACCTTCTGCGATAAAATCAGGGAAGCTGGGGGTTACTTTTTCGGGCCAGTGAACGATCGCCTCGGGAGCCAATTCCACTTGTTCTAGGGCTTGCAGTTGGGGAATCAGGGCATCCAGTGCCTCTGCACCGAGAGGTTCTGTCGGTTGTTGGGGAAGGACAAAAATCGGGTGATTACCGGGTAGCTTGAGAAAGTTTTCAAGTAACTGTTGTTGTTCACTATAGCGGTCTAAATCCGCTTGAGGATTAAGGGAAATTTGGTTAATCAATAATCCGCTACAAGGAATTAATAATTCTTCCAAGCTAATGATAAATCGTCCAGTTTCTAACAAACTCATCGGTTCGGCGATCGCCACGACTAAGCAAGCGGTAAAGCTATCATCTTGCAGCAAGGCTCTCCCCTCGTTTAAGTCAGCTTTTAAGTCAACCAAAAACTCATCGGTTTCATCGGGGGTATAGGTTCCTCTAAAACTTTGAGAGATGGCACGATGTTTTTCCTGGAAGAGTTCTAAGGAATTTAAAACTACATCTAAGAAATCTTTGATGCCTAATAAGTTTAAGGTATGACCGGAAGGCGCCATATCAACCACAATTCTATCTACGACTTTCTCGGTGAGTAATCGTTGAATTTCTAGCAATCCCATGATTTCATCTAATCCGGGCCAGTCTAAATCCCAAACGGGAGTTAAATCTTCTCCCTCTACAAAACTTCCTCGTTCTACTAATAGTTCTAAGAATTTGCCATATTTTGCTTTAAATTCCCCCAATAATTCCTTGGCATCGAGCGATCGCACGCTTAAATTCGGCAAGTCAGGTAACGCTGTGGCGGCAGTGGTTACAGGAAGCTGCAACACATCCCCTAAAGAATGAGCTGGATCGGTGGAGATTAATAAGATAGAGTCTTGGGGAAAGAGTTTAGCCCAATGTCGGGCAAAGGCACAAGCGAGGGTGGTTTTTCCGACTCCCCCTTTGCCACTAAATAGAGCAAGGTGAAGGGAGTTGTACTGGGTAATCGACGTGAAATTTTTGTCCGTTATATTCATAGAAATTTCTCCCATTCCGGTTTTTGAATCTGCATCTGATTATCCCATTGTTCAAGCATCAGCGATCGCCCAATTTTATCCAAGCGGTATCTCCATCTGTTCCCATGTCGCACCAACAATCCGTCCGCGATCGCCTACCCAGTCCCCACTCCCTTCATTTAAGGGATAATAGGCGATTAATCCCGGTTCATCCCCTTGCAAGCGATGGGTGAAATCTCTGTGAATTTCTGCCTCGGTTCGCGCCACCTGCCAGAGTCTCACCTCGGCAATTTGACCGGCAAAAAAGGTATCCCGGGTTGGAAAAATCTGGGATTTTCCTAAGCAATAGTCTCCCGGAGTCTGTTCCAATCGTTCCGGTGCCGGTTGGGTGGCAAACCATTCGCCGTTGCGGTAAAACCGATAGGCGGTTCCGTCTTTTACCCAAGTGAGATGAACCCAGCGATCGCCGGTTTCAAAGAAGTTGAGCAAGACATTGGTATCAGGCGTTTTCTCCCCTAACCCTAGGGAGTGATACTGCAAGGCGCGATCGCCAGGACACAACGAGAGTCCCAGTTGATCTGAGTCCCCCTTACTCAGAATACCATGCCACCGTTCATCGTCCAACGTTGTCGGTTTGACCCACAGTGACAGGGTAAACGTGCGATCCATTTCCCCAAGTTGGGGAAGGATGACGATATCATCCTCTCCATCAAACGTCAGGACAGATTGTACAAAGTGGGGGAGGGGGGATTCCGGGAGGGCGATCGGCACTTCCTCCATTTGCCATGTCGCACCCCGAATTTTCCCGTGATTGGGTGGATTAGCGATATCCTGAACCTGTGTCCCCTCCCCTTCATTTAACGGCCAATAATACCGCAATCCCGGCTCATCCCCGCTTATATTATCGTTCAGATTCTGTTGAATTTGTTGCTCACTAAGCGCTATATTCCAGACTTGAATATCCGCCATTTGACCCCGAAAGTGCGAAACTGAATTCCCAATTCCCAATTTACCAAACCAATAAGTTGTACTATCGGTATAGAAACGTTCCGGTGCAGCTTGGGTGGCAAATAATCTCCCATTGCGATAAAACCGATACTCTGTTCCCACTTTGACCCACGCCAAATGTACCCAGTCTCCACCCGCAAAAAAGTTCAACAAGGGTGCTGCATGACGCAGGTTGAGGGAAGAGGCATCGGAGGTATGATAGTATAACGTTTGTTGATAATCAATCCCCCACAGTTCTGGTTTAAAGGCGGAGGGCCACCAGCGTTTGCCCATGATTCCATAGGGGTTCGGGCCGGCGATCGCCGGTTGTATCCAGAGGCAAATTGTAAAGGTGCTATCATTCTCGAAAGGGTCGTCCACTTCTATATAGTTGTTATCCCCAGCAAAGCATAAAACGGGCCGAAATACCCCGTCTGAGAAACTTTCACTTTTTATACATGGCTGGCCTTGTCCCCAGGTGGCCCCGATGATTTTCCCCCGGTTAGCGCATTTTGCTCCATCGGAGGCGATCGCCCCCTTGCCGTCATTGAACCCCCAGTAATAGGATAGTCCCGGTTCCTCTCCAGTTAAAGGACGGTGCAAATCATGGCGAATTTCCGCAGCAGTTCGGGCAACTTTCCAGACTCTCACATCCCGAATTGCCCCGGCAAAGCCTTTTTCCCCCATCCCAATCAGCGCTTGGGATTGATGCAGATAAAACCGATCCGGTGCCGGTTGGATGGCATATAACTCGCCATTGCGATAAAACCGATATTCTGTTCCTACTTTTACCCAGGCAATCTGTACCCAGCGATCGGCGCTTTCAAAGAATCCATCGAATGTATCCTGATATCGACAAGTTCCGGCAGCATCAAAAGAATCGTAATACAAACCTCCTTTCGGGGTAATTCCTAGTTGCAAAGGAGGTAAAGGCTCTCCGGAATCATTGTTGAACAAACCGCACCAACCCTGATCCAAAAAGGCGGGTTTAACCCACAGAGATAGGGTAAAGGTCCTGTTATTTTTAAAGGGAGTTTTAACTTCTACACTGCTATTAATCCCATCAAACCTTAAAGCAGACTGTAAGGATTTCGCAGAAGGGACAACTTCTGGTTCCAGTTCTGCCAGAGTAGGAGACATTACCGGCACTTCCATCGGTTGTTCTATCTCTTCCTCCTCAATCTTTGGGGAAGTTTCTTCGATTAAAATATCCGATTGGGTGTCAGTTATCTGCTCATCCCAGATTTCTGCTTCCTCAATTCCTAGGGAAGTTTCTTCTAGTAAAATATCCGGTTCGGTGTGGGTTTCTGGGGGAATTGTTGCAGGTTCTACCCCAGAGGAAGGAGAGGGAACAATCGAGGGGGTTAAAGTTTGCCGATCGCCACTTATATCCTGACTCGCTAAAGTTGCAATATCCGCCGAAACTAACGGACTATTCCAGATTTTAATTTGCGTAATCCGCCCTTGAAAAAAACAAGGACTCGCCCCACTTTGTTCCGTGGCCCCGGCCCCCACGCGCAGGGAATTGCGATCGTTCGGATGAAAGGGAATTCCGGACCGTTGCGCCACCAAACTGCCATCAATATAGAAGAAAACCGTTTGGGACTGTTCATCATAACTTCCGGCTAAATGCGTCCAGACCCCTTTTGAAGCTCTCGGTCCAGTCACCATAACCCAAGGCGCATCCAGTTGACCGCTACCGACCCAAAACTGCCAATTTCCTGCGGGATTCACACAGAAAAGATAGCCCCGTCTTCCCTCCTGAGCAGAACTACAAACTGAGGTTAAAATTGCTCGATAGCCAATTCCTCCTTGATATTCTACCCACAGTTCCACCGTAAACTGACGGGGATTAAAATCTCCTAAATAGGGAATTTCAATCCAATCGCTAGTCCCATTAAATGAGGGAATTTCGGGATAAGAATATCCCAGGTCAACTTCTTTCGCGGTGGGTGGAACGGCAACAGATTCGTTGAAAATCATTTGGGGGGATTCGTATCTGCTAATTGAGCGATCGGCATTCAAGCTAAACTCGACTCACGATATTGTTCCCTGGGATATCGATACAGTTTTAGATTTAGATCCCAAGGACAAGAAACCAGGTTTCTGGCCTAGCGTTGTTACGAATAGGCAAAAATCCTGTCAAGAAACCCGGTTTCTAACCCATTCTGTACCTCCGGCCCTAGTAAAGATAGAGTTTGGCGAGTTTAACCCAATTTACCATGAGTTAAAACCTCCGCAGGAGCCGAACGTTTGTCTGACGCCATGATTTCTTTAAATAGTTGCCCGAGAATGGTAAGGCTGTCAGTATTAGGAATTTTAGCCCGAGAGAGCAAAATATCACTACAAATTTCTCGAAAATCGGCACTGCTTGGCACTACGGGAATATTATTTTGGTGACAGACTGTGGCAACAATTAAACAAGCGCGTAAACCAGAGGATTTTTCAGGGGTCGTACTCCGTTCTCGAAAAGTCTTGACCAACTGCACAATCATTGCCGCATCCCCTCGGGTTAATCCCGATTTTTGGACAACAATCTCTTGTTGAGTGAGTTCATCGGGTTCAGGAATATCCAGGGTAATCAACCGATCCATTAAGGCATCCTGAGTTTCATGAACTCCGCAATATTCCTCGGGATTCGAGGTGAAAATCACGCGAAACTGGGGATGAGCCCGAATATATTCTGGTTGTTGTGCACTGGTTGGCAACACTAAAAGTTTTTCTTCTAAGACTGACAGCAGGACATTATTCACCTCGGGACGCGATCGATTAAATTCGTCATAAATCAGGGTAAATCCCTCTCGGCAGGCGGTGGTTAACCGCGCATCTGCCCAGGATTGACGATATTCATCTTCGACTTTAATCACGTTGTGAATAAAGTTGTCTACCACTTTTTTGCGGTTGTATCCCCGTTGGTTACCAATCAAGTCTGATGATTTGTATTCATCATCGCCAAACATCAAAACAATTGGACGTTCCAACAGATTAGCTAGATGAATAGCTAAGGTGGTTTTACCTGTTCCTGCGGGACCGCGCAGGTGGACAGAAAATCCCGCATGGAGATAGCGCAAGGCGCGTTTTGTCAGACGATGAATGGCAGGTGTATCGACAAAATTCTGGGATGTGGCTTGTAAAACTGTGGTCACAAATAACGTCTCCGCATCACGTCCATTGAGTTAGCGCTTGGGGGGATTCAGGGAAACCGCACCGGGTTTGGGACGGGGTTTAATTGGGGTAGGCGTTGTCCCCCAAACATACGCTTGTAGGTTGCTTACATAGGCACTGCGGTGTTGTTTTTCGGCAGTCCAAACTTGTTCCTGTTGCGATCGCGTTTCCTCTTGAAAAGCGGCAACGTCAGCTTTTAAGTTGGCATAAAAGTCCTGCAACAACTCGCTCACTTGCACCGCCATTTCTACTCGCTTGGCTGAGAATTCTTCTAATTTGATTTGAGTCTCATAGCGCTGTTCTAGGACCTGTTGTTGCCGGACTAAAATTTCCTGCTGACGTTGCACCCTAGCAGCGTTCCATTGTTCTCGCAAAGACACGACTTTTCCTCCCGATATAATCCCACCTAAATCATGGGCAAAATTTTAAAGACATTGCCGAGTCTGACTTTCCCTTCCCGGTCAATTTTTCATTTTTAATATATGGAAAATACCTGCTGCTGCTTTTCTGGCAGGCAGCAGGTTAGATCTCCGGGCGATCGCTATTTTCTATCCACTACAATGGATTAAGCCGCCGGTACAGCAGCTTGGGAAGTCAGCCCTACTGCTTCGGCATATTTCAAATAGGTTTCCACCGAGGCGATGACAATTCTAGCTTCGATCGCCAGCAGTTCGATTCCCACCAGGGATACCCGCACCCATACATCGATCACGACTCCTTTATCTAAGATGCGATCGATGACTTCGGCTAGACTGGAAGATGAGTTGACTTTTTCAACTGCCATGATGATTGCTCCAAAGTGTAAATAAAGACTTGGACTTTCCCACCCCTTGATTCAGGTGGACTAATGACTTGATTGAGTCCATTTAACATGAAAACACTTGGTTTTTATGTCAGAGATGGTTCTCTCCCCCTTCCTGCTGCCCCCTTCAAGACGCAACATTCAAAGGGATCCCTCCGACTACGGTTTAACCCCAAAAATTAGAGGAAGAACTGGGTCCGTTCGCCTTGATGTTTTATCTGGACAAGTCGAACTGAAACAACATCCCTCCCTTGACCTTTCCGGTGTTTTGCCGTTCTGCTGAAATCCACCCCCCTTCTTTCTCATTACCCCCAAGGATTTTAAGCTGATTTAGTCCAGAATTCCTCTGCGTTTTATCCTGGCGCTCAGGGTGTTTTTTCAAGGGCTATCCAAAAGAGGCTATCGCAAAATCATCTCGTCAGTTTGCCGCGAGTTCCACACCCTGATTCGATGGGGGATTTGTTGAGGAAATCTACTTGTTGTTATCGTACCTCAGTCGGCAACCTCAATTATCAAGGAAATTACAAATTTAACAAAACTTTACAGAGAGATTTTTAGGGGTCTGGGAGTCCTGGAGGGTCTAGGAAGGCTATCTAAGTCTTTTTCTCTATCCCAGGGTTTAGTTTTAAATCATGTTTTGTGATTTTTGTCAAGAGAGGTAAATTCATAAGGTTGGGATATTGGAAATGCCTGAATTCTTGACTCCGAGATGGCGGGAGCCCCTAAAGTCGTGACTACAAACCCGAGAAATTGCAACATTTCTTTAGAATTGTTTACGAAAATATATGAAATGCATAACCGACTTTGATTTATGATATTATGACCTATGACCATTAACAGTCAGCCGAATGGAAGATTTAAGAAAAGATAGCAAGGATGCATCGGTTTAAAGGGAATTGGCGTGTTAGAATATCTAAATAAAAGTGGGGTCACTTTAAATCGTAAAAAACGGAGGTTTAGGTGAGCGATCGCAGTTGAAACAGGGAAAAATAGCAGAGGATATTCATTCGGTCTGATTGTTCTGATAGATTGAATGCTAGGGCGATCGCAATCAATCCCATCCCGGGAATTCCACAGCTTGGACCTAATGTTTTAGGAATGGCTGAATGCAGCCAACACCAGGCAAAACTGATTAAATCCCTTTACTGAGTTAAATTCATCGTGTCTTCTAACCCGATACAGCCAAAAAGCACTCCCTCCAACTCAAATCGAACCATTGCCACTTCGACCCAAGGCTCGACTTTAGCAGATATCCTCGAACGAGTCTTAGATAAAGGAATTGTGATTGCCGGGGATATTTCCATTTCTGTCGCCACAACAGAGCTACTCCATATCCGAATTCGCCTACTGATTGCCTCCGTAGATAAAGCGCGAGAAATGGGAATCAACTGGTGGGAAAATGACCCTTATTTGAGCAGTAAAAACCAAGATTTAATCGAAGAAAACCGCCAATTGCACGATCGCCTGCAAATTTTAGAAGCCGAAATGCGATCGCTCAAAGCCCTCACTAGCAGTCCTCCCATTCCTGAAACCAACCCCGAAACCACTGGAAACGTTGGCGAGATTTAAACCCGGTCAAACCATTAAGAAAACCGCACCCTCATGGCATTAGCTGAAACCCCGTCCGACCCTTCCAAAATCAGCGAAATTCTCCCCACTCGTCGCGCCATTAACAGTAAAGCGGGGTTAGCATCCCTCGTCTTAACCCTTGTCGAATTGATTCGGCAATTAATGGAAGCACAAGTGATTCGTCGCATGGACGAACAAGTGCTCAATGAAACCGAGTTAGATGCTGCAGCCGAGAGTTTACAAAAACTAGAAGAAGAAATCCTGCGCTTGTGCGATATCTTCGAGATTGACCCTAATGATTTGAACCTGGACCTCGGAGAAGTGGGTACTCTGTTACCCAAACCAGGCAGCTACTATCCCGGCGAACCTAGTCAAGAAGCGTCGGTATTAGAATTACTAGACCGCCTCTTAAATGTCGGCATTGTGGTCCAAGGAGACATCGACATCGGCGTAGCAAATCTGAATTTAATTCAGGCCAAGCTCAGGTTAGTTTTAACCTCTAAACCCCTGTAACTGTTGTTAAATCAATTAAACCAGAAATTAAGATGAGCTTAGGGTTTTATCTATACGGAATTTTACCCAGACCCCTGCCAGACACCTTGGCGATCGCTGGACTGGATCGCGAACCCGTTCATAACCAAACCATTGAGGGATTTCATTTCCTCTATTCCGAAGCCAAACAAACCAAATATCTAACCTCGCGGCGCAATTTATTAGGCCATGAAAAAGTCTTAGAAGAGGCCATGAATGCCGGATTTCGCACCTTACTTCCCCTGCACTTTGGATTAGTCGTCAAAACCTGGGACACTGTAATCCAAGACTTAATTACTCCCTATCAGGAGAAACTAGAAACCCTGTTTCAAAAACTGGAAGGACGCCGAGAAGTTAGTGTTAAGGTATTTTGGGAGAGTAAAAGCGAAATCGAAGCATTACTAGAAGAAAATCCTAGTTTAAAACAAATGCGGGATGCGAGTTTAGGGAGAGCTTTAAGTATGGAAGAAGTCATCAATATCGGTCAGATGATAGAAAGCAGCTTAAAGTTTAGAAAACAAGCCGTGATTGCTGCATTTCAAACCGGACTAAATCCCTTAGCGGAAGAAGTCATCGAAAGTGACCCCATGACTGAAGAGATGATTTATAATACCGCCTATTTAATTCCTTGGGACCGGGAAATGGAATTTAGTCATGCAGTAGAGGCGATCGATAAAACCTTTGGCGATCGCCTGAGAATTCGCTATAATAACTTTACTGCCCCTTATACCTTTGCCCAACTCGAATCAGAGGGATAACCCCATGCTTTTTGAACTGTTAACCTTTCCCCTCTCAGGACCCCTTGGCGGCATCGTCTGGTTAGGGGAACAACTCCTAGACCGAGCAACCAGCGAACTTGATGATATTCAAAATGTCCAAAAACAGTTATTAGCCTTACAACTCGCCTTCGACATGGGCGACATTTCCGAAGAAGACTTTGAAATGCAGGAAGAGGAACTGTTGCTAAAAATTCAAGCAATGGAAGAAGAAATGGAGGAAGAAACCGAAACCGAGGAATTCGAGGAATTTGTCAGTGAAGATGGTTTATCTTCTTTCTCTGTGGTAGTTTTGGATTAACGGTTTGGTGAATTACCCGCACCCTGAAGGGTGGGGCTACACGGACAAAGCCCGCCCTTCGACCCTTCGACCCTTCGACGGGGCTCAGGACAGGCGGGGCTCAGGGCAGGCTTTACTCAGCACAGGCCTGCGCGGGCTGACTTTAAAAGGATTTTATCATGTTTAATATTCGAGATGAAAGGTTTTAAACTGATTAGAATTAACCCGAGTAATCGGTTCAGCAATGGGAGATGGAGATAAACTTGAATGGTCCACCCTAGGCTTAATTTCCCCAAAAATAGCCGCCCCAACCTTTCCAGAAGATTGCCGCAATTCCTGAATCGCCTTTTCTTTCGACTCAATTTGACTATCCAATAGACTTAATTGAGAATTCAACAACTCCATCCGCTGTTTCATCATCTGAAGCTCATGCTGGATCCGCTGTCGCTTCGTCATCATTTTATGGAGTTCGACTTGTTCCCCCGCCTCACAGTTCTTGCGAGGAGTGGGGCTAATTTTTGCAGGCATTGAAGAGGGGGGTTTAATTCTAGGCATGGGTTTTCTCGCAGACTCTAGCTTATGATACCCAAATCAAGTGGCGATCGCTAACAAGAAACCGATAAATGCAATATTTTTTCATTCCAGGGGAAAACGCCCGATTGAGAAATTTCAAAAAAAATGGTTTCTGTATTCATAGAGAACCTCGGGTTTTATGATAATTTTTATAGACTCTCCATCAGTTTAACTCACCGGGAGAAACCCGGCATTTTTTGGAATGGAATTGCCAGGGTGGAGTCAAGAAATAGGGAGGCGATCGCACCTCATTAGGGTCACTTAA
>NZ_JAFLQW010000661.1 GCF_017313335.1 Phormidium pseudopriestleyi FRX01
CGACCGTTCACACCGGGGGAAGAGGGGAAACGACCAGCCACGGATCGACAATAAATTAAACCCCCTTCATGATAGAATTCTTGAACAACTCCCCTTGGTCGGTAAATAAAGTGAGAAACCAGGGCGATCGCATCACATCCAAACCCTTCCACAAACACTGCGGCTAATGATGAGGCGAAGCGATCGAGAACGCTGGACCTGCTGCGATTAGCCCAGTCAACAAGATTTACCAACATTCCTAGAAAAATACTTCAACCCAGTAGAGGAATCATGCTAACAGAACTCTGGTCATTTCGCGGACGATACCGCATCCTACACTTAAGCTGGTTTGCCTTCTTTCTCTCCTTTGTCGTCTGGTTTAACTTTGCCCCCTTTGCCACGGCGGTACAAGAATCATTAGGATTAGAATCAGGACAACTTAGAACTCTGGCTATTTGTAACGTTGCCCTCACGGTTCCGGCTCGAATTATTATTGGCATGGTCCTCGATAAATATGGACCGCGTATTACATATTCTGTGTTACTGATTTATGCAGCCTTTCCCTGTTTGATGTTTGCCTTCGCGCAGAACTTCGGGCAATTGGTTGTCTCTCGCTTATTATTATCCATTGTCGGTGCCGGATTCGTGATTGGTATCCGCATGGTTGCCGAATGGTTCCCCCCGAAAGAAATCGGGTTAGCAGAAGGGATTTATGGGGGATGGGGTAATTTTGGTTCTGCTGCTGCTGCCTTTACCCTCCCTACCTTGGGAACAATTGCTGCGGTTATGTCAGCCGGTCAAATCAACTGGCGGTTTGCGATCGCCCTGACGGGAATTTTCGCCGCTGTTTACGGGGTCATCTACTACTTCAATGTCCAAGATACCCCACCGGGTAAAGTGTATCAGCGTCCCACTCGTCATGGCGGACTCGAAGTAACTAGCCGTCGCGACTTCTGGTTCATGATGGCGATGAATGTTCCCCTTAGTGCTATCCTCGGGTTACTCGCTTGGCGTCTCAATAAAATTGGGTTCTTAAATACAACTCAACTCTGGCTATCTTGGCTGTTTTTAGTGGGATTGTATGCTTTCCAATCCTATAAGTGCTGGACGGTTAACAAAGAGTTAGTTTTGGGTCAGAAACGTTATCCGGCGAGCGATCGCTATGAATTTTCCCAAGTTGCCCTCTTAGAACTCACTTATGTGGTTAACTTCGGGTCGGAATTAGCTGTTGTGTCCATGCTGCCTGCCTTCTTTGAGAATACCTTTGGACTAACTAAAGTGCTGGCGGGGATGATTGCGGCCAGTTATGCCTTTATGAACTTAGCCGCACGTCCAGGGGGTGGGTTAATTTCGGACACCCTCGGGAGTCGGAAGGTGACGATGGTTGTCCTCACCGGCTGTATGGGAGTCGCCTATATGATCATGAGTGGGGTGCAGGGGACCTGGTGGCTACCCTTGGCGATCGCCCTCACGATGATGTGTTCCTTCTTCGTGCAAGCGGGAGAAGGATCAACCTTCGCAATGGTTCCCCTTGTTAAACGCCGGGTCACAGGACAAATTGCCGGAAATGTCGGCGCTTATGGTAACGTTGGTGCCGTGGCTTATCTCACCTTATTTAGCTTCCTCCCTGAAGGTGATGTCGGAAACCGGATCTTCTTCCAAGTGCTAGGCGTCACCGCCATTATCGTCACCTTCCTTTGTGCCTTCTACCTGAAAGAACCCAAAGGATCGTTTTCTGCCCATCATGAGGGAGACGAAGCACATTCGGAAACCGCTGTAGGACACAGCGTCCCCCATTTCGTGGAAGAAGGTACAGAAGTCTAACCCTCTTTCCCTGGAGGGGCGATCGCCCCTAGAAGCGATCGCTCCTCTCCCCTTTAATCTCGAATAATTGCTTACAATTAATCCTTACTAACCGGACCCTAACCTGTCCTCCCTGATATAGCAATCCTTTCCTGATTTATAAACTCTGCTACTCCCCTCTCCCCTTTTGGGCCGCCGACGAGAAAGGGGTGAGGGCTTATTCCACAACTGATATAGGATCGCTATACTCTAAACTCTAAAAAACTCTACACTCTAACTAAACTTTTATGTCTACTCAACCCACCAAAACCCTGTGTCCATACTGCGGAGTTGGCTGCGGATTAGAAGTTTCCCCTCCGGCACAACCGGGAAAAGCCACCCATCGGGACAGTCAAGGTAAACCGATGTGGAAAGTCCAGGGCGATCGCACTCATCCTTCCTCACAAGGTATGGTTTGTGTCAAAGGGGCCACCATCGCCGAAGCCTTAGACAAAGACCGCCTCAAATATCCAATGGTCCGCGCTTCCCTAGACGAACCCTTTCGCCGCGCCACCTGGGAAGAAGCCCTCACCTTAATCGTCGATCGCATTCAAACCGTACAGACCACCCTCGGCAGCGAGGGCATCTGTATGTATGGGTCTGGACAATTCCAAACCGAAGACTACTACATCGCCCAAAAACTCATAAAAGGCTGCCTGGGCATCAATAACTTTGATGCCAACTCCCGCCTCTGTATGTCCTCCGCCGTTGCCGGATACATTCAAAGTCTCGGGTCCGACGGTCCTCCCACCTGTTACGATGACCTCGAACAAACCGATTGTGCCTTTCTCATCGGCACCAATACCGCCGAATGTCATCCCATCGCCTTCAACCGACTCCGCAAGTATCATAAAAAGAATAAAAACGTCAAACTGATCGTCGTTGATCCCCGGCGGACCACCACCGCTGAAGCTGCCGACCTCTATTTAGGCATTCGCCCGGGAACCGATATTGACCTCCTCAACGGCATCGGTTACTTACTCATGGAGTGGGGACATCTCAACAGCGTCTTTATTGACGAATGCACCTCTGGATTTCCCGATTATGCCGAAGTGATTCGTCACTATCCCCCGCAAATTGTCGCCGAACGCTGTGGCATCCGCATCGATGAACTCGAAACCGCCGCCCGCTACTGGGGCGAATCTCAGCGCGTCTTGTCCCTGTGGTCGATGGGAATGAATCAGTCCTCGGAAGGCACCGCCAAAGTCCGGAGTTTGATTAATCTGCACCTGATGACGGCCCAAATTGGTAAACCCGGTGCCGGGCCCTTTTCTCTCACGGGACAACCCAACGCAATGGGAGGTAGAGAAGCAGGAGGATTAGCCAATCTACTCCCGGGATACCGCCTTGTCAAAAATCCCGAACATCGCCGGGATATCGAACAATTTTGGGGACTGCCGGAAGGCAGAATCGCCCCAGAAATCGGTCTGACTGCCTGGGACATGATTACTGGATTAGAAACCGGAAACGTTGGGTTATTGTGGGTTGCTGCCACCAATCCAGCGGTGAGTATGCCGGATATCGAACGGACCAAAGCGGCTTTAAGGCGATCGCCCTTTACGGTGTATCAAGACGCCTACTATCCCACGGAAACGGCTGCCTACGCCCATGTTTTGTTACCGGCGGCCCAATGGGGGGAAAAAACCGGGACCATGACCAATTCCGAACGAGTGGTGACCCTCTGTCCAGCTTTTCGCGAACCCCCCGGACAAGCTAAACCCGATTGGGAAATCTTTGCGGAAGTTGGCCGCAGATTAGGATTTGCCGAACAGTTTCCCTTTGAGAATTCGGCCCAAGTCTATGGGGAATTTGTGCAAATCACCCGCGATCGCGTCTGTGATATGACGGGGTTAAGCCACGATCGCCTAGCGGAACAAGGACCAACCCAGTGGCCCTATCCGGGGGGACAAAACCTGCCTCTGACTAACAAACGCCTCTACACTGACTGGAGATTTCCCACTCCCGATGGACGCGCTCGTTTTGGGGCCTGTCATGCCAAAGGATTGGCGGAACCCCCGGACCCGAATTATCCGTTTGTTCTCACAACAGGCCGCCTTTACGGACATTGGCATACTTTAACTCGGACTGGCAGAATCGATAAAATTGTCAAAATGCACCCCAATCCCTTTATCGAGATTCATCCCCGCGATGCCAAGAAATTGGACATCGTGGAGGGGATGAGAATCGAAGTGCGATCGCGCCGAGGTATGGCAAGATTTCCCGCCAAAGTCACCCAGGCGATCGCCCCGGGAACTGTCTTCGTCCCGATGCACTGGGGAGAACTCTGGGGTGACCAAACCGAAGCTAACGCCCTCACCCACCCCGAAGCCTGTCCCTCCTCCCTGCAACCGGAATTAAAAGCCTGTGCGGTACAATTAATCCCTCTCCCAGAAGAGGGAACCCTCAGCGAAACTGAAACCATCGAACAAGGTGACTCGATTGCGATCGCCTTTGCCCCGCGATCGGCGATCGCCACACGTTCCTAATCCAAAAAAGCTGAACTTTCCAGGGTTCGTAGTAACGCCTTCAGGCGTTATCTTTATGTTCGTAGTAACGACTTCAGTCGTTTCTTAAGTTCGGAGTTTTGCCATCCACGAACCCGCCCAATTCTCCCGCAATGTTATGTTAAAATTGACCCAATGGATTGCGAGGAAAACCAATGGACTGGCAAGAACTCCGTAAAGAAGCCTACAGCTTATCCGTCAGCGACAGATTAGCTCTTGTCGAGGCGATCGTCCGTTCTGTGCATGATGAAATCAGACCCCGGCCCCCGGTTCCCCCAGGAACCATAACCCGATTACGGGGAATTCTAAAAACCGAAGGACCCCCTCCCACCGATGAAGAAATCGAAGCCATTAAAGAAGAACGGTTGAAGGAGAAATACTTAACATGAGGGTGTTGCTGGACACTAATATTATTCTGGATTATTTCCTAGAACGCGACCCCTTCATGAATGATGCGGAAGCCTTATTTGCTCAGATTGAAGCCAAGCAGATAGAAGGATATATCACTGCAACCACTCTAACGGATATCTTTTATATTGTCATAAAGAGTAAGGGTACTCAACTCGCAAAACAAGCCGTCTCAAAGCTATTGGACGGGTTACACATCTGTCAAGTCGATCGCCTGATTCTAGAATCCGCCCTTGCCTTAGAGTTGAATGATTTTGAAGACGCAGTGCAAATTGCCTGTGCGATCGCCTCCAATCTAGAGGCAGTCATCTCCCGCGATCGCGACGGATTTGCTCAAGCACCCATGCCAACTTATTCCCCACGGGATATCATCAAGCAACTGCCGTAATTTAACACAAATGGAATGAGAAATCGGGGTTTTTCCGGTCATTACAGTTGTAATTAGAAACCGGGTTTCTGTCCAAAATTGCTGATACTTACCCCAAAATTAAATAAGAAACCCGGTTTCTTGCCCTTGAGAAAGAAAAACCGGGTTTCTATCCAAAATTGCTGATACTTACCAACAAATGGGATGAGAAACCCGGTTTCTGCTCTGCTTACTTTATTGATTCAAATCACGCCTTAGCGGGAGATGAAATGAACCCAGCAATCGCCATCGGCTTTGCAAGTCCGATCAACTAGGTCATAAGAATAGCTTAAACCGGCACCCGGTGCAGAAGTATTGTATCCATGAGACCAATATTCACCGTATGGGTCATGAACGATAAATCCATGAGAATTGTAGCCAATCAAGCAAACAATATGACCGAAACTGGTAAAATAACCGTGGATAACAATCGGGTTACCTTGAATCAGCCATTCCTTGATTTCATTAAAGGTTGCTTTTTCAGTAAAGCGGTCTTTTGCCCCATAAGCTTCGGCAGCTTGAGCCAAATGATAGGGGTCGTGACGACTTAAACCCCGGGCTTCTAACCACTCTTGGAGTTCATCTTCTAACTGTTTGTGAGGCTGTTTGCCTTTAATTCCCAGGTAAGCCAAACACATGGCAATGCTAGTAGTGTTGCAACTGCCGTAAGGATTCTTGGCATTATCCAGTTGGGATTTGTAGGGAACGGCGAGTTTAATGCGATCGGGAAAAGCCACCGATCCTTTGTGCAGAATCACCCCATGTTTAGAATAAACATACCAGGTGTTGCGACCTTGGAAGCTTTCTTCAGCAAAACAGACCTTAACGTGATCGCTTTCTGGGGCGTAAGACTGGACTTTTAACACCGTTCCCGCTGGAATCGATTGTTTTTCAGAATCGCTTAAATCAGATGAGGAAATGGGTTTCTGTTTGAAAATTGTATCGGACAGAATTTTTATTTCAGTGGACTGGTTTCCGGACGCGGTAGATGGAGTCGAATAGGATTGTGCTACGGTCATAATTTCTAACCCAAAAACAAGTAAAATGCTGATACCAGTTGTCTGAGTCGGGGCTGGCAGTTAGCCAGAGGGTTGCCTATCCTTGCCCTGGTGTTTAGGCTGACCCGACTTTCAAAACAGTTTGTCACCCTCACTACATAGGCTGCATCCCCAGCGGTCAGAAACCAGTATAGTGAGGAAGAAGTCCGGGTTGGGGCAACTCATCCTTGTGCCAACTTAGACTGAAATAGCTGATGAGTAGATGAGTTATACCCATGTCTCAAATCGTTTGGATTGCAAGACACGCAAACCGTTTAGACTTCGTAAACCCTGAATGGTTTAATACAGCAGAACGTCGGTACGATCCGCCCTTGTCGTCAGATGGTTTTTTGCAAGCGCAAGAACTGGCCGAACGTCTCAAGGGAGAACGTATAAGTCACATATTCGCCTCGCCTTTTCTGCGAACCGTACAAACTGCAAATCAGGTGGCAGAAATTTTAGACTTACCCCTAAAACTGGAGTGGGGACTCTGTGAATGGTTGAATCCAGAGTGGATGACGGAAATGCCGGAAACCCTCCCCCCGGAAGTGTTAGCCCAGGAATTTCCCCGTATTGATTTAAGTTATCACTCGCGGGTGATGCCGAAGTATCCCGAATATGATCCAGTTTGTGTGCAACGGGCGGGAGACACGGCGCGACAACTTGCGGATGAGTTTTCAGGGGAGATTCTGTTGGTGGGGCATGGGGCCTCGGTGATTGGGGCGACGATGGGTTTGGCGGTGGAGGCGGAGGAAATGGAGTTGAGCGCAGGATTGTGCTGTTTGTACAAGCTGGTACGCCAAGGGGAAACCTGGGACATCGAACTGAAGGGCGATCGCTCTCATTTGCAAGAAATTGAGGCGGAAATCCGTTTTTTTTAGGAAGATGAAAAAGAAACCGGATTTAATCCAACAGTCCATACGCTCAGAATCAACAAGATGACCTTACTATTAGCCGGAGATATCGGTGGTACGAAATCCCTTTTGCGCTTGGTGGAGATGCTGACTGTAGCAGATACTTCAGGAACGTTCCAGATTGATACCCTCTATGAGGGGATTTACTCCAGTCAGGAATATCCCGATTTAGTCCCCATTGTGGGACAGTTTTTCCAGGAGGCGAGTCAGAAATTAGGAGAGGTCCCTGAACCCAAGGGGGCCTGTTTTGCGATCGCCGGACCCGTGATTGGACATAAATCCGTTCTGACTAACCTGAGTTGGACCCTAACAACGGACCGATTAGAAAAAGAACTCAACATTCCCCATGTCAAGTTAATTAATGACTTTGTTGCGGTGGGTTATGGCGTGTTGGGGATGAATCAAGCGGACCTCCATACCTTACAACCTGGGGAATCCCAAACTGCCGCCCCGATCGCGGTGATTGGCGCAGGAACGGGACTCGGACAAGGGTTTTTAATCCGGCATTTGGATGAATATTTTGTGTATCCCTCCGAAGGGGGTCATGCGGATTTTGCACCCCGAACGGGAATCGAGTTTGAACTGTTGCAAGATTTACGGCAACGGGAGAACATCGATCGCGTTTCTGTCGAACGAGTGGTATCGGGGATGGGAATTGCGTCAATTTATCAATTTTTACGCGATCGCGCGATCGCCGCTGGAAAAGATGTCTCCCCCGCAGATAAAGACCCCGCAGACATTTCCCAAGCGGCCCTGGAAAAATCTGACCCAATCTGCGAACAAACGTTGCAAATGTTTGTGGAAGCTTACGGTGCGTCAGCGGGAAATCTGGCTTTAAAATTACTACCCTACGGGGGATTGTATTTAGCGGGGGGAATTGCCGCTAAAATTCTGCCCTTAATTACAGAGGGCGATCGGTTTATCAACAGCTTTAACCAAAAAGGTCGAGTTAGCCCTTTGGTAGAAAAAGTCCCGGTTCATATCGTTCTTAATCCCCAAGTGGGATTGATTGGTGCCGCCATCTGTGCCGCCCGGTTATAGTTGCCACAACCCGAGGGTTCATAACCCTTTCGGGGACAGTATGGGTTAGAAACCAGGTTTTTTCACCGAATTTCTGCACTTTACCCGCGACTCTGGACAAAAAAAGCCCGGTTCTTGTCCAGAGTCGCTGATCTGATACCAACTCCTAGGACATCGTTTCTGTTCAAAAGGTGTTGAAGACTCGGTCAGCGATGATGGCAATCAAGACGAATACACCTAATGCGCGCCGAAAATAGTTCACGCCGTCGAAAATCTCCAGCCACGCCCAAGTAAACCAAGAACCAAAGGCGATCGCATCCAAACCTGTATGCAGATTCCCACTGGGAACTACGAATGTCAGTAGAGTCGTTGTAATTCCCACCAGCATCGGTAGATTGGGGGGTTGAGCAATCACAATATTGCCCTCGTTGTCTCGAAAGGTTTGATTAAATAAGCTATTTTCCATGAATCCATCCATTAAAGTTCACTCATTTCAGTTTAGTTTGTACTACCCGTCTCCAGTCACCCCCTAAAGAGAGGGAATTTTAAATTGGCGACGGACTGAAACCGCGAGTTGATATGAGACCCTTTTCTCAGTCTCACAACTGCTGTAAAAACTGCTTTTGATATTCTTGTTCAGTGACAATATCCTGCATACTTTCTACCCGGTCTAAAAATACTTTTCCCTCTAAGTGGTCATATTCATGCTGAAAAATTCGGGCTACAAATCCAGTAAATTCTTGATGGTGTAATTTTCCTTCTCGGTCTATATATTCGACCTCGATCGCCTGATGTCTCGGCACTAATCCTCGAATTCCTGGCACGCTCAAACAGCCTTCCCAATCTTTGACCTTTTCATCAGAATAGGCGACAATCTGCGGGTCGATAATGGCGATCGCCTCCATTGTCGGAGCCTGGGGATAGCGCAAGGTGGGACGGGAAGCTAAGATAAAAACCCGATAGGATTCGGCAATCTGGGGAGCCGCAATCCCGACTCCATTGGACAGTTGCAAGGTTGCCATCAAATCATCAATCAGCGACTGGATTGAGTCAAGGTGAACGTTAGTGACAGGTTGGGCTTTTTCCCGTAAGACGGGATTGCCTAATTGCACAATTTCTCGAAGGTTATTCATGGCTTTCCTATTATATATAGAGGTTCTAAATGATTTTGCGAATGGACGTCGGCGGCCCCCAACCGTCGGCGGCCCAAAGCGGGAGAGGTCCGCCGTTCCAGTTGTCAAACTGCTGCAAGACTGGCTATATAGAGGGAATCTTGCTGTAGTCTGACTTTAGAATTAAGCCCCGGCGGGTGTTTGAACCCTAGCCCTGTCAAGGTGTATTTGTAGGGGTGCAATGCGATCGCTATCAAGAGGGTAGGGAGACCAAACCCCTACATCCACCCTTGAGGGTAGGGAGACCAAACCCCTACAAAAAATAACGATTTTTCGTCTTTCAATTTACCACCTTGACAGGGCTAGGGTTTAAACCCCCGCCGGGTGTTGCTTTAGAATTTAGGACTTAAAAACTCGGATTAGCTGGCATTTCTCCCGGTTGTACGGTGATATTTAAGGTTTGTCCATCGCGGTTAATTTGCAATTCTAAGGAATTTCCGACTTGCGACCCTTGAACAATTTGTTGCACCACATCCGACTGGGCGATCGCCTGATTTTCCATGCGCTGAATTACATCTCCCTCTCTCAATCCGGCTCGTTCTGCCGGAGAATTGGGAGCAACTCGCACAATTAATACTCCACTATTTACCGATAACTGCATCGGACTATTGGGGTCAGTATTCAACTCTTCTTGTAATTCCGATGTGATGGTGACCATTTCAATCCCTAAAAAGGGATGTAGGACTTTGCCGGTGGTAATTAATTGCTGGGCGATCGCTTGTGCGGTTTGAATGGGAATTGCAAATCCCAACCCCTGTGCACCACTAATAATCGCCGTATTCATGCCAATCACTTCCCCTCGGGCATTCAGCAACGGACCTCCTGAATTACCGGGATTGATTGCCGCATCGGTTTGGATAAACCCCACCCGCTTATCGGGAACCCCCACATCGCGGCTCGATCGCCCAGTGGCGCTGACAATTCCTACTGTCACACTATTATCTAATCCCAGGGGATTCCCGATCGCGATCGCCCATTCCCCCGGTTGCAGTTGTTCTGAATTACCCAGGGTTGCCTTGGGGAGTTCCGTCGCCTCAATCTTCACCACCGCTACATCAGAAATCGAGTCCTCTCCCAACACCGTCCCCTCAAAAATTCGCCCATCCCTGAGTACCACACTCACCGTATCTGCACCATTAATCACATGAGCATTGGTTAAAATTTTACCATCATCACTGATAATAAATCCCGACCCCGTACCCCGTTCCATGCGTTGTTGTGGCTCCATCGGCGTTTGTCCAAAAAACCGCCGGAAGAACGGATCCCGAAAGGCATCTGGGATATCCTGCGTGACGGTTCGTGCCGCATCAATTCGCACCACCGCCGGACCCACTTTTTCCACTGCCTCGACAATAAAATTAGAATTCACTGGCAACGATAACACTCCCCTCCCTCGGGGAGTGTCGTCGGGAGTTGTCACTGAGGGAGTTCTGGGATCCAACGAATCTAAGGATAAAGGTCCATTGGCGCGTAACCAGCGATCGCCCATAAATGCCGCACCAGCTCCTACCACCACCAGCAACAGGTAAAGTAGCACCTGCGTCCCGGAAAAATGACCTCGTTGATGATCCCGATCTGAATTTTTCATTGCTGCCTTCCTATGATTCTTGCTAAAACTCGTTAAACAATCTTACGTTTTTGATACTCCCTACGGATAAATCCGAGGGATTCTTAAAGAGTCCAAAGTCGGACTTTTAAAGGCGCTTTTCCCCACCCCTCTACTGACTCCATTGAGATTGAACCCCAATTTTGCCGCTACTTTTCTCAAAATATTTGCCGCCGCATTGCAATCGGCGTTGATTCGATATCCATCTTTAGTTCGGTACAATCCACGCTCAACTCGTTTTCCAGACTCTTTCCACCCTTCGGGTTTTTCACCGAATGTAGGTAGCTCATCAATGTCAAGAAAACTTGCTTTACTGGTGTAGGATTCTTCCGTTTCAATGAACTGAATACCGTATTGCTCACAGAGTTGAGCGATTCGGTCTTTTAGTCTAGCTGTAGGAATTTGAACAAAATTTTGATTGGTTTTACTACCGAGATTGATTTCTTGTCGCTGTCCTTTATTCCAGCCAAATACTAGAGTTCCGATTCTGTTTTCAATGCAGTGATTCAAGACAATTCTAGCAGCTTTGTTAACTGCATCTCGGATTTGCCGATTGCGCTTTTCGGTGATTCTAGCTAATTGCTTTGACCAAAATCCTTGTGGTCGATTTTCTTTTAATATTGATACTCG
>NZ_JAFLQW010000174.1 GCF_017313335.1 Phormidium pseudopriestleyi FRX01
GTATCGCTGCCCTCGCCGCCAAGTAAGGTATCATTCCCAGCTTCTCCAAACAATAAATCCGACCCGGGACCGCCTAAGAGGGTATCATTTCCGCTTCCACCAAACAGGGTATCGTTTCCTAAATCCCCGGAGAGGAAATCATCATCAGCTTCTCCAAATAACAGGTCCTCCCCCTTGCCGCCATAGAGGGTATCGTTGCCTACACCGCCTCGCAGGGTATCGCGGCCCTGGTTGCCAAAGAGGTTGTCATCCCCTTCTTGTCCACTGAGTTGATCGTTACCTTCGCCGCCATAGATGCTATCGTTGCCTGCACCCCCAATCACGGTATCGTTACCGAGGTCCCCAAAGAGCAGATCGTTGTCGCCATCGCCAAAGATTTGATCGTTGTCTTGTCCCCCATAGATGGTATCAGCACCGTCACCCCCGGCGAGGGTATCATCTCCTTGATTGCCAAAGATCACATCGTCCCCGTCGTTGCCGAAGATGGTATCGGTGCCTTCACCTCCATAGAGCAGATCGTTGCCATCGCCACCAAAGAGTTGGTCGTTCCCTTTGTCGCCGTAGAGTTGGTCGTCCCCACTCTCGCCGTAGAGGGTATCGTCATCTTGGCCGCCGTAGAGGGTATCGTTAGCGCTACCGCCATTGAGGATGTCATTCCCCACATTGCCAAAAATGATGTCGTTACCAGCTTCTCCGATGACATTATCATCACCGGCTCCAGCATAGACGAGATCATCTCCGTCACCGCCGGAAATGGTGTCGTTGTTGATGCCGCCACCGATGAGATCGTTGCCGCCACCGCCTTCAAAGATATTGAATCCGGACTCACTGGTGAGGGTATCATTGCCCTCATCTCCGGAGAGAAAATCGTTTCCGGGTCCAGCATCGAGAAAGTCGTCCCCTTGACCCCCGAAGAGGGTATCGTTCCCTTCTTCCCCAAAGAGTTGATCGTTGCCTTCGTTCCCAAAGAGGATATCGTCTCCAAGGCGACCAAAGATTTGGTCGTTTCCGGCATTGCCAAAAATCGTGTCGTTGCCAACGGATCCAAAAATGGTATCGTCACCGACACTGCCTTGGAGGGCGTTGGGAAAATTGAATCCCACAATATTACTGCCAGCGGCGCGGGCGGCAACGACTAAACTCCAGTAATGGTTAGCGTTAAAGGTTCCCGGATCGTTTTCTAGGAAGAAATAACCAACCCCGATATTATCAACTCCGGGTTTGAGGAGGGTTTCTCGCTGTCCGGGATCGTTGAACCAATTTTCGACAACTTGCTCTGGGGTGGGAAGGGCCGCAGAAATATTCTCCTGGAAGTTGCTGAAGCGATATCCGACTGCTGCCAACCGGCTGACTGTTGTGGAGCCATCTGAGCCGGTGAGACTAAAAAAGTCGTTGTCCGCCATATCTTCGGCATGGATTTGGGCGGCTCGATTTAACTGGGAATCTACTGCCACGGGCGGCAAATTGGCGAGGGCGCGTCGTTGATTAACTAGCGCTACAACCTGATTGATAAATTCAGAGTTGGTTGTCATCTCATTTTTCTCCTTTGGGCTTGCTTGCCTTATAATCCATCAAATCATAATGGCGCGTTTTCTATAGAAATGCCAAAGGAGAATTAGTGAGGGGGGACTACGGTTCTAATATGAGCGACACAGTTGCCAATTAGAGGGGACCTCGGGAATAAAATTGGGTTGGACTAGGGTTTCTAATTCCTGCAAGAGTTCGCTATCAATGGGTGCATTCGCCAAAATTTCATGTTTGAGATCCCCCCATTTTTTGCCGGATTGGGTTCGATATCGGATTAAAGAGTGGGGGATTTCTTTGGAGATGAAGACGCGGGGACGGTCGAGTTGTCCTAGTAAGCGGGCGTGACGATAGTGGGGCGATCGCATCAGGGCGCGGTCTAATTTTTGGGCGATCGCCTCGGGTGACTCCTGGGCCTCATCCAGTAACAACAGATAATGGGCAACGGGTTGGGTCACCGGGACGAGAGTTTTGAAAAAGGTGGTTTCTAAGGATATGTCTTCGAGGACGGTTTTGACAAATGTTTCGGAGAGCTTTTCCCCGACTAAATCGCTGATGCTGCGATCGCGTCCCAGAAATTCCAAACAGGGGGTTTTGTGATAAAAATGGCTGACTCGAACGCGATCGCCGATCCGATATCGATACAGCCCCCCTTTTTGAGAAATAATCAGGGTATATTCTTCCCCCTGTTTAATTTCATGGAGTTTATAAATCTTTTGGGTCTTATCCTCAAATTCAAAAAACACTTCATTGAGCAGGGGAACAAATCCCTGAGCTGCAATTAATGGAATCGTCATCGGCGCTTCGGTTGCGAGTAATCCTTTCCCCTGTACCATCACCCCGGGAAAAAGTTTTCGCAGAAATTCCGATTGTTCCCGCGAGTGACTGCTATCCCAACAGGAAATCAGTTTCAGTTTCGGCCAAATTTGGGTCCAGGGAATCGGAGACTGCTTCAACAGTTGCGAGCGATCGCCAGAAATTTTATCACCTAATTTCTCTAACAGCGACTCCCGATGGGTTTCGATATAATCCAACAGCACTTTCAGAAAGCTCGGACTCCAAATGGAAATCGCTTCTAATCGGTCTTCGCATAACAGTTCCAGACTTAACTGTTCTTTGAACTCATCCGGATCTTGCAGGTGTTTCAGTCTAGGTGGTGCGACTAATACCAAACTGAGTAATGCGCGCAACCACCCATCTAAATACTCCGAATCATCCGCCAGTCCGCCTGCATTTTCTGTGACAATTTGGGGGTCTTTTAGTTGCGGGGAAATACAAAAATAAAATTTTCCCGTCTCAAACTTGGGTCCATTCTGAATCAAATCATGTACCCAAACACAAAACATTGCGTTAAAGCTAGAACGTAGGGATTGGGTGTAGGGAATCCATTTAGCCGGTCCCCGACTTCCCGAGGTTTTTTCATAAAATAAAATCGGTTCAGGAGTCAGAGACTTTCCCGGCAATGGAGTGTTTTGCGAAGAGTTCTTAAACTCCTGTGAACCTGGCGAATCAGCCGGTTCAATCCAGTCTTGAATGTCCTCATAATTCACCACAGGAATCTGATTCCATTGCTCATTTAAAGAGGTCTGGGAAGCAGCACCTAAATCCAGGGATTTGCCATAGTCACTGCTGAGAAAATTTCGATAAATTTCTTGTTGGACAGACCGCTGAGACCTCCGAGGATTTTTTAAAGCTTGGGAAAATCTATAGGCATATAGACCGAGCAGAAAAGAAAAAAGTTGAATAATAGGACGCATCATGGTTATCCGATTTCAATGGGCTGAATCAATAATTAGAAAGAGTTGAGGAAGCAAAATCACGGGGTGCATTTTGCCTGAGTTCAGGAAATTTTAATGGGCTAAACTCCCGAAGGGAAAACCCATCATGCTTGACTAATTATTTATACAGCCTAATCCTCCTGAAATCCGCCTTTTATATAAATCTAATCAGTCGAATGATTGCGGGGAGTGACTTTAGTATTGGGATAAAGATGGGTGGCAATGGGAAGATAAGTGCCATCGGCGATGGTGACTCCCGGACCGAAATGTGTCCCGGATCCGACAAACACATCATTGCCAATTTTGACGGATTTTACATACAGCATTAAATTGTTATGTTTCGGTTTAATAACATGACTGTAAATCCCGACTCGATGGCCAACAATGGTGCGATCGCCTACTTCTAATAATCCGCGATCGGCCAGTTCTAAAATCGGCAGCCAATAAATACCTCGCCCAATTTTTGCCCCCCACAATCTCAACCACAGGGAAAATGCACCGGGAATTAGCCTTAACACCGATTCAATGGCCGGAAACGTAATATAAATAGCCTGAATTTGATGACCTCCCCACCAGGGAGAATAATCTGGCCCTTTCAGGTAGGAAATTCCTTCTTTTACGGGATAAAAATAATCGTGGATCCGATAAACCAGTACCGGAAATCCATACAGAGACAAGAGTAAGGCGAAAATCCCTAAAATGCCCGGAGACAGACAAATCCAGAGAAAGGATGCTGCCGTCATTCCCATGACGATCGCCGGAAAGAAGGAGAGAATCAAACTGAGTAAGGTCATTGAAGTTGGGGGTAACAATTAA
>NZ_JAFLQW010000344.1 GCF_017313335.1 Phormidium pseudopriestleyi FRX01
GTGGCTGCGACTAACTTCGCATCAGGACCGAACGGGTCTTTAATTATCCCAATATTACTCCCCGCTCGCAGCCCATCAATACTTTCTACCCCGGTTTGCGAGCTATTATTTTTAGATGCCACAAATGCGTAAGAGCCATCCCGCAGAATGTCTACCGACACCGCCCAGTTGATATCGAAGTAATCGCTAAAACTTCCTAGACCTAATGAGACGTAGCGGGGAGTACCCACCGTGAAATTGAGTGGATCATCATTGAGGATTTCCACCACTCCAAAACCCGCACTATCTCGTCTGGAGTTGGTAAAAGCGATTCCCCCGTTGTTCTTCGCGAAAACACCATCTACCTCTGAGTAAGTAGAAATCGAGCCAATTTTTTCGTGCCACAGTCGAGAATTGTTTTCTGGATTGGTAGGGCGATCGCGCGGGTCGATATTAACAACATGAATTTGCCCCTTAGTGTCAGAAAACGGCCAAGAATAATCGGGAGCCGCAACAAATAGCTTTCGGCCATCACTACTCATCGATAGCTGGCGCAATCCCCATGATGCAGAGGGCAATGAAATAGTCTGAATTATTTGATGATAGGTCGCTGAATTGGGATTGATATCCAGTATGTAAAGCGCTCCAATTTTGCCATCAGCAATGTAGGCATAGTTATCCCCAGGGTCGAGCGCAATCGATTGAGGCGAAGCACCAGCCGGTAAGTTAATCGGATCTATTTCAGGAGTTTCTGAATGGGTATCGACCTGTCGCCAAGTCATCAAATCTACTAACCCCACGCGACCTGATTCTTGTAACAACACATAAGCTCGGGTTGCATTGTTGGTGGCTGCTAATTCTACTGGTTTATCTTCCCGGTCTGGTGTTCCTACGGGAATGTTAGCACGCAATAAATCCGAGCTGCTACCTGCTTCGATTACCGATTCTGGCGTATGGGCATTGATAATGCTAATAGTATCGGCTGTTTCTCTCGCCACTAAAGCCAGTTCCACACAAGTCGGGGTCAACTGGATTGGATTGCTTTCTTTTTCGACAATTTCCGAATCCGTTGGTAGTGGACCTATCTGTTCTTTTTGTCGTCGAATTAAGACGATTTCAGCTTCGCCCAGAACAACTATATTGGGAACTTCGATGGCAATTTCATAGCGATTGTCTCCCAATTCAACAGAGCGATCGGGGATTAAAATGCCGGGATAAGATTTATTTCCTACTCGAAACTCCACCGCCAAGTCTTCAAACGAACTGCCAACATCATTGAAATCGTTGAGGAAATTACTCCCACTGAGGACAACAACAGGTTCGTTATTACTAAAGGTGAGTTCTGCTTGTTGCAGAACGGGTGGTGCCAGTGGGTCGGCAGGTCCTGGTGGGGGAGTATTCAGAACTGCGGTCACAGAAGGGACTCCTTCAGCGGTGAGTTCGACTCCGGCTGTTGTGACTACAGGTAAACCGACTTGGGGAATGCCGATGATTTCGAGGTCGGGCAAGCAGATATTTAGCCAAGTAAGCCAACAGGTAGGCTGTAGCGACGAATTGACCGTAGGTGAGGGCTGCTATACTCAGGAAACCAACTTGGGCGGCCAAAGAGCTAGTTGCGAGACTCAGGTTGCCCGTTAAGTTGATTCCTCCAGCCGTGGAAGTTGCCCATTGACTGGCGGTGATTTGTGAGATTCCGGTTTCGACAAATCCTAAAGTACCTAACCCGGCAGCAGGCCATGCCAACACTGCATATTGACCGCTGGCTAAAATTCCATTAAACGGCCAGGAAGTCGTTCGGATGGTGCCTTCTTCGTCTACGACACCGGCTTCTTCAATCGACCAAGTAGGGTTCCAAGTGCCGGTTTCATCTGGGAGGGAGCTTTTTCGCAGGAACAATACTTCGCTACCAGCAGACAAACCAGCAGGAGCAGGAATTGCCAGTTGAGCGGGCTGAGTGAGGGGTTCGTCACCTAAATCCAAGCTGAAGGCACCGACTAAATCCAAACTTTCCGGGAGTGGTAGTGAGAGAGACTCTCCGGTTAAGGGAGTGAGACTGACAGCGGTTTCGGTTTCTAACCCACCGGGAGGAACCATCACCAGGGATCCATCAACGGCTTCAACGACTCCCCCTTCTGCTCCCAATGTCACGGAACCGGCTAAGGGTTTCTGGACTGAGATGGGTATCGTCACCATCTGCGCTCCATGAATTATCGTAAGGGTGGCCTCTCCTTCATCGAGTGCCGTGACTAAGCCATCTTCATTCACTTGCAGCAATTCCGGATGGCTCACAAAGTAGCGGGTTCCGGTTTCTCCGGCGGTGATATTGGGTCGTGATTCCAACTCGTTAATGGTGAGGGAGAGTTGTCGAGTGGATCCCGCGATTAGGGTGAGACTGTCGGGATAGGGGTCTAACCCATAAAATTCAGCTAATGCCTGATTCAATTCTGCATCGTTTTCTGGGACTAAATTACCCACCCGAATGGCATTGACTCCGATTAATCTGCCCGCATCTTCGGAAATTAAGTGAAGTACGTGACTGTTGCCAGCCAGGGAATTTCCCAATATTTGTTCTAAAATCTGACGGTCTAATGAAAAACTCCCATCGGCTTGCAAGTATGCAGTTACATCGACAAATTCCTCGACTGGAGTTGCATCAAATCCAGCCCGTAACCGGATAATTGGACTGGCATCGGTAATGCTTCCTCGTACTACTGGATTGAAGGGTTCGTTTCCACTGCTGTCGGAGAACAACTGTGCTGTAATTTGCGGGGGTTCTTTATCTGAGTTGGGCGGTTCTATCTGAACTTCATTGAGGATTTGCTGTCCAATTTGAGAATTGCGCCAATCTGAATCCGGAGCAATCACTTCATCCATGTTAGGAACGATTCCGGTTGCACCTGACA
>NZ_JAFLQW010000006.1 GCF_017313335.1 Phormidium pseudopriestleyi FRX01
CCTGACCCCGTAAGCGTTACACCTCAAGGGTTTGCGGCCTTATTTCCTAAGTTGAAACTAAAAAAAGAAACCACCCCGTCCCTTCGGGACACCCCTCCAAGGGAGGGGAATAAGCCCCAAAATTCCCCTCCTTTGGAGGGGGGCCCCGAAGGGGCGGGGTGGTAAATCCCCTCCCCAAGACACAGGGGAGGGGACCGGAGGGTGTTGTTTGGAGGGGAGGATTTTTTAGGAAATCGCCTGTTTCAGACTGTGGCAAAAATCGCCGACGGCTGCTAATCCTTCTTCTGGGGTTCCTTCGGCTAATCGTTTGACAAAGGCACTCCCGACAATGACGGCATCTGCACCCCAGTCTTTTACCTGCTGCGCCATTTCTGGGGTGGAAATGCCAAATCCGACCCCGATGGGTTTATCGGTGAGTTGGCGCATTTCGGCCAGAATATCTTCGACGCGAGATTGAACTTGGGACCGCATCCCGGTAACGCCGGTAACGCTGACGAGGTAAATAAATCCTCTGGACTGACGGGCGATCGCTTCAATGCGGGCTTTTGGGCTAGTGGGGGCGACTAATAACACCACCTCAATCCCCCGGTCATCAGCTTTTTTGAGGATGTCCTCTGACTCTTCTAAGGGCAAATCCGGGACAACTAAGCCTCGGACTCCAGCATCGGCGGCATTTTTGAGGAAAGTGTCCACACCCTGTTTGAGAATCGGGTTGTAGTAGGTGAACAAAATGATGGGCGATCGCAAAGTTGGCGTTACTGCCTTGACGGTTTCTAATACAGCTTCCAAGCGCGTACCCCGTTGCAGTGCACGAGTTGCGGCAGCTTGAATTACGGGTCCATCAGCCAGGGGGTCTGAGTAAGGAACCCCTAATTCAATTAAATCCGCTCCCTTGCTATCTAACAGTTGCAAGGCTTTAGCGGTGGTCTGCAAATCTGGATCCCCTGCGGTGATAAACGGGATCAAAGCACACTGCTGGCGATCGCGCAGGGACGCAAAGCACTGGGAAACCGATGTCATTTTATAACTTACCTAGCTTGGATAGATTAACTAGCGTATCATCTGCCCGGGGCTTTAACTTATCAAATCCTCTGTGGCGCTAACTTTAGGGGGTCCACCCGGATAACGACTTCAGTCGTTTCTTCCTATTTTCCCCTAGTCTTGCGCCTTCAGTTTCTCCGCCTCATTTTCCGCTTCTATCTCCGCTTGAATTTTAGCCAATTCTTCCGGGGTCAATTCTTCTAAGCGCTTTTGCAGAACCGCCGTTTTATAATCTTCAACCTGTTGATGATAGGTCATATCTCCATTAACGGCGCGGAATAAATAGCTGAGTAACCATCCCACTAACCCACCGACTAATAAAACTTGACTCCAAATTCCGGCAGTAATACTATCTAATCCGGCTCCCTGGAATCCTAGATAGACTAACCCTCCGGCCAGGAAAACACCCAAGCCAATTCCTAATACATCAATTCTTCGCATAATTGCGTGATTTTTATCTAAATTTTATGAATAATCCTAGGACGAAGAAATCGAGAATCAACTCAGTGCTAGAGGGTTCTAACTGTTGATTTCTCAATCCCTTCATTCCTGTTTTAAATGTTAATTTCCCGGCGCTTGGGTCGAAAGTTCAAAAAGGGAGCAAGGACTAACATTCCTGGGAAAAAGAAAAACACTAAGAAATACAGAAAGGCCCGTTCAAAAGAGCTGGCGACATACCACCGCTTTTGTAACCAGAAATAGAGGGCTAAGGGGACAACAAACAGGTAAATTCCGCCTAAAATCACATACAACAGTAAGGCAATAGTCGTGTCGTTGAGAATCGGCATGATGGCAATGATGAGGGTTTTACAATAACGCGGCGCGATCGCCTTAATGCTTGGCACTGGCTCAACTCGGCCACCTCCATATTGTAGCTTGCTAGGGTCTCCAGGTACTAATTCCTCCACCTATTGAGAGGACAACCCCTCAAGGGGTAGCCCTGTCAATGTGTATTTATAGTAGGGGCGCAATGCGCAGGCCCCTACAAGAAACAACGATTTTACTCGTGACTTGGCGATCGCGAGTCACGCACCATTGGAGGCTCTGCCTCCTCATCCCTATCAGGCGCTTAAGCCGCAGAAGGCCCATGTCATGGCAGAGCCATGACACGAGAAGGCACGAGAAGGGGGGTTAATAACCGCCTGGTTCTTCCTCATATTCCGGCGCTTTGGTTTTCTCCGGGATATTAATCCGAGGTGGGTTGTAGGACTTATCATCTTCTTGAGCCCAGGCATCGGATTCTACATCACTGTATTCAGAATCCTCAGCATATTCCGGTTCTTCATACACCTGAGCGGTGCTATAGCTGGGTTCCTCGTAAGCCTCGTCATAGCGCTCGTTGTAATCCATATCGTAGCGATCCTGGGCTGAGGCTTCGCTCCAGTTACCTTCTTCTTCTAAATCATCTTCGTAGTAAATCGGCGCTGACTGAGCTTGGCGTAACGGTTCCACAACGGGTTGTTGCCAGGATTCATCCTCATCCCAGACTTCTTCCACCACCCGAGAGGGCGATCGCAGGGGTTCCGGAGCCGGAACAGCCATCCCCGTCGGCAGTTGATTTTCCGGTCGCGCTGTGGGCATAATCAGAGCCTCTTCTTCTCGCGCCCAAGGGGGTTCGCCAATGCCTAAACGCTCTAAGAATCCCACCGTCAACTGAGACAACCGTTCTTCAGCCCCTTCAAACACGATCAGGCGATTAGGTCCACTACTGACAATCTCCTCAACGGGAAGTTCGTAGGTACTAATCACTTGATCCGGGATTTGCGGCAATCCCAAAGATGCAATCACCAGAGATACCAATTCCCCCGTGGCGAGGTCAAATTTGAACCCTCTAGCGCGTCCCAACAGTTCGCCGGTTTCGGTAATCACTTCGCTGTTGATTACCCGGCTGTAGGCATCTACGTCAATATCCTCGATGACATCTTCATCTTCAACCAAGATCACATCGCCAATCTGTTCAATGCTCCTGAGAAACATGAATCGGGGCATTCCGGCGACTGAGAGGAGATTATCTCGCAGACCCAAGGCTACAACCTGTCGGCGGTCAATGTCTACCAACAGTTCTTTGACGACCCCCAGGCGCAGGCCGGTGTCGCGGGTGATCACTTGAGTATTTAACAAGTCGGAGCGCAGACGGATGGTATCAGATGTCATTCTTAATTGAATCCTAATAGCGAATTCTCTTTAATATTACGGTCTATAAAATCATACTGCCGAAGTCTTTGGCTCAATTTGTAGCCCAATGACTTGGGTATAGGCTCCCCGGGCTTGGGTTACGCCAATCACCCGCTCGGCTAGTTTGAGCATGGGAGTTTTGTGACTGACGACGATAAACTGAGCCACGTCAGCTTGCTGTTTTATTATTTTAGCCAATCGTTCCACATTTGCCCCATCTAAGAACATATCCACTTCGTCAAAGGCGTAAAACGGTGATGGACGATACCGTTGCAGGGAAAAGATAAAGCTCAGGGCGGTGAGGGATTTTTCCCCCCCAGACATGGAGGCTAATCGTTGCACCGGCTTACCTTTGGGGTGGGCGACTAGGCTCAAGCCGCTACTAAAGGGGTCTTCGGTGTCGTCAAGTTGCAGATAGCCATCGCCGTCTGAGAGTTCGGCGAAGATGATTTGAAAGTTCTCATTGACGGCATCGAAGGCTTCTTTAAAGGCACGGAGTCTCAGGGTAGTGAAGTTTTCAATCCGCAATAGAATTTCGGTGCGTTCCCCTTCTAAGGTGGCGAGTTTTTGGCTGAGTTCCTCAAGTCGGGCTTGGGTGCGATCGTACTCCTCTAAGGCCAACATATTCACGGGTTCCATTGCTTCAATCCGTTTTTGCAACGATCGCACTTCTTTTTGCAACTCCTGCAATACGGTCGCCAAACGCTTCTCCATCGCTTCGGGAACCGGCGGTTGTGGGTCGGGTAATTCCGCTTCCCGTTGTCGCAATTCTTGTTGCATCTTCACCAGTTGTTCCCGGCGTCCCTGCTGGGTTTCATGGAGTTTTTGCAGTTGCCATTCCAGTTGCTAGCGGTTTAAATGCAACTCCCGCAAGCGCGCTTCGGCTTGGTCCCGGACGGTTTTTTCTTCCCCGAGTTTGGACTCAATTTCCGCCAAAGCAGCCTGAGTTTGAGCCATTTCCTGACCCAAACTGGTGAGTTGACTCTGCAACTTGGCAATTGTCTCAGTCCCGGCAATCTCCTGTTGGCGTAATTGAGCTAACTCCTTTTGTCCGTCTTGAATTTTCTCCTCTAACCGCTGATACTGACTGCCTAAATCCTGTTGCCGCAACTGCGCTGCACTTAGGGATTGTTCCCATTCCTGTAGCTGACTTTCCAGTTCCCGGACTTGGGACTGGATTTGTTGCCATTCGCTATTGGTTCCAGATTCTTCCATACCGGAGAGTTCTAACCGCCACCGTTCTAGCTGCACTTCTTGATCTGGTAAGTCTGCGGCTAGGGTTTGCAGTTGGGTGGTTGCCGTTTCCAATTCTTGGGAGTTTTTGGTTAATTGTTGCTCTAATTGGGCGATCGCCCCAGTTAAACTATTAATCTCTTTCTCTAACTGTTCCGATTTAAGCTGCAATTCCCGCTGTTGCTGCTTGGCTTCCACCAATTGCGCCGATCGCTGTTTCACTGTTTCCCCAGCGGTGGCGACTGCACTCGTACAACGCTCTAAAATCGCCTCAATTTCCTGGAGTCGATTTTGCAGCGCCGTCACTTCCCCAGACTCTGTATTCCCTCCAGTCCCAAACCGCAAGGAGGACCGATGGGGCGCACTTCCCCCAGTCATGGCCCCAGTGCTTTCTAATAAATCCCCATCTAAGGTGACAATCCGCGCTTGTCCCAGGTAAGCGCGAGCTAAATTAGTATTTTCAAAGACGACGGTATTGCCAAAAATATAGGCAAAAATCTGAAGATAAGGGCGATCGCATTCAATCAAATTCACCGCATAATCCACAAACCCCGGGGCATTTCGCAAGGCTTCAATGGGCGAAAATCGCGAGGGTCTAATTTTATTTAAAGGTAAAAACGTCGCCCGTCCTGCCCGTTTTTGCTTCAACAGTTCGATCGCCGCTGCAGCTACTCCATCATCCTCCACCACCAAATAGCCCAATCGTCCACCCGCAGCAGTTTCCAAGGCCATTTGATAAGTGGGTTCCACTCGTCCCAGTTGCGCCACCAACCCACAGACTCCCGGTAACCCCGTCTGTAAAATCACTTTACTCGCCCCAGTCCCGCTGGCTTCTTGCTGGGCTTGACTTTGGGCTTCCAACTTGTCCAAACGCCGTTGTTTGTCCCGTTGTTCTTCCAACAGTCGTTTCTGCGTTTCCTGCTGCACTTGCAAGTCTTGTTCCAAGGCAGAGACAGTTTGCGCCAGGGATTGCACCTGTTGCACTGCTAACTGATGCCGTTGTTCGATATCTGTGCGCGCAAATTGTTGGTTCATCAAGTCCTGGCGGGAGGTTTCCAGGGACTCCTGTTGTTCGGCGATTTTCTGCTCAAGCTGTCCCCGGCGTTCGGTTAAGCGGGCTTGTTCCGTGCGCTGGGGGTCGAGATTTTTTTGCAGGGTTTCGATTTGGCGGTGGAGGTTGGTTTGTTGCTGCACCCATTCCTCCGATGCCGAGGCGATCGCACTCGCCTGTTCCCGTTTTTGGTTCAACAGGGTTTGAGTGCCATCCCGGTTTTCCTGCACTGAAACAATTACATTTTTTTCTAATTCCCGGTCCTCGGCCAACTTTTGCAAGGCTTGTTGCAATTCCTTGACATCTTGCTCAGTTTGTGCTAATTCAGCGAGGGTTTGTTGGCGGTTGGCTGATTGTTCCCCTTGGCGGTTTTGCAGTTGGCGATGTTCCGCGTCTTGGGTGGCGAGGGTCGATTGCAGGGCGATCAGTTCCTCTTCCCCAAGGGCTTTAACGCGATTGTTGAGTTCTTCGAGGCGGGTGCTCGCTTGTTGGATCTCACCGCTGATGGTGGTAATTTGGTCGCCCAGTTCGGTAACTTGGCGATCGCCCCCTTCAATTTGCTCCCGCAGTTTCCACTCTTGTTGCTTCAACTGTCGCCATTCCAAAACCGCCGCTAGTTGTTCTTTTTCATGCAACTCAGCGCGAAGTTTTTGATACTGTTCGGCCTTAGTTCGGTCTTTGGAGAGGCGCTCAAGCTGGACTTTTAGCTCATTTTCAACGATGCGACAGCGGTCTTCCCGTTCCTTGACTTCATCTAATTTCGTTTTAGCTTGCACGATTTTCCGGTCAAAGGCTGCCACTCCGGCGAGTTCATCAATAATTTCCCGGCGTTCCTTGCCATTCATGGAGATAATGGCGGTAACGTCCCCTTGGAGCACCACGTTATAGCCTTCGGGGTAAATCCGCAGGCGGTTAATTTGTTCGTGCAATTGGGTGAGGGTGCAGGATTCCCCATTCATGTAGTAGGTGGAGGTGTAGGTGCCGCCTTTGGTGACGCGCAACCGACGGGTGATACTCCATTCGCGATCGGCAGTTGCGGCAAGGGTTTCGGCAGCCGAGGGTTGCGATGCTGCGGCGCCATTGCCATTTTCGGAGTGGGATTCGGGGGATTGGGGGGCGATCGCCTCGCTTTCTTCCCCCTGTAAACTCTTTTGACGTTCTACCGGGAATTCATCATGTGAAGCGGTTGCCGGTGCATTGGGGATATCAATTAACCCAAACGAATCCCCCAAATCAAACGTTACCGTCACACTCGCCTCAACGGTGCCACGACTGCGCGACTGATTGTGGTTCACTAAATCGGGCAACCGTTCCGCCCGCATTCCTTTAGAAGTCGAGATGCCCAGACAGAAGAGGAGGGCATCAAGAATATTAGATTTCCCCGAACCGTTAGGACCTGAAACCACAGTAAACCCTGGCAAGACAGGAATGCTCGTCGTGCCTCCAAAGGATTTAAAGTTGCTCATTTCCAGGCGCGTGATATGAACCATATCGGTTAGAGGGCTACAGAATTGCCCCTTGGGGGTGTTGACTTCTTAATCTAGTTTAGCGATTCTTCACAGATTAGCACGAACAAAACCAGGGAGGAAAGGGGGTTGAAACCGGACTACATCGGTGGAAAGGGGGAAAGATTGGCATCTATCTGGAGGGGGAGATGGAGGGCGAGGCCCTCTGGGGCTTTGGCGTTCCAAGTGGTACCTGCGCGGGGTCAGAGGAATCTGTAGGGGGCGTCAGAGGGTTAATTTAATCCCCCTTTCGGTTGGGATACCTCATAATTATTGATCAGGACTATAGCGACTCTAACTCATTCGTGTAGAGTCAATGGCTTTAGACTGGCTATAGAGTACATAATTGTTAGGGAGGGAGGGAGGATACTTAGCTAGTGTCGGAGCAACCCGGAAAAGAGTATGAGCAACAGGTACGAGAATTGACTCGGGGAGAATCGCAGATTTTAGACGGGAGAGAATTTGATAGCGTAACTGATGAAGCATTGATTCAGGCTAAAAATTATCAAAGCGCAGTACAAAGACCCCACAACTTCCTCGGCAAGAAAACTCGCGCTCAAATCAACGCAACAATTCGCTTGGCCCAAAAGTTAGGAAAGCGGGCAGAATTTTGGTTTAAACAAGAGCCTCATATCAAGGTAAGAGCATATATTGAAGACAAAGAAGGAATTATTGTAGTTTGGGAAAAGGAGACTGAATAAATGGCTTATTTTTATTCGTTGCGGGGTTGGTTGGAACTCGAAATAGAACAGTTTGAACAGGCAATTTTTTTAGTAAAGTCGCTACAAACAAGTCATGAACAAGATCCAAAAACTGGACTATATTTACAGGGTTGGTGTTGGGGCGAATCCCCGGTGAATTGGACTCGTTATTTATTTTATGGTGCCGATGTCACCGCAGAAGGTTTAGAGTTGTTCGAGGATACCTTATTCAAACTGCGGGAAATGGATTTGAACCTGTCAGGGTTTTTTCAGGCTCAGGGGGAAGACGGTGAGAAAAAAATTATTTATGAGGTGATTGACAGTGAAGTATTTGTCCAGGAGGAAGTATTTGTCCAGGAGAAAAGCCGTATTTTGATGGGAGTTCAGTAAGGAAAGAAAAGGCGATAAAGACAGTTTAAGTTTAATTCAATTCAAGAGGAGAACTCAATGGCACTTACATTAGATGCAACAAATTTGGTGTTAAGAGATGTACAGCGATTGTTGAAACTGCAAAGACGGTTTAATGATTCTTTTACCTCATTGTTATCTTTGCAGCCTGTGACAGAATTGGAACAGAAGACTTTGGCAGAAGTTCGTCAAACTTTTGAAAGTTACTATGAAGCGGGTAAAATTTTAGAGGGACAAATTCAATTTTTATTCATTGCTCCATTAATGTGGCTCTCTGGATTTCACCATCCTCAGATTAAAATTAGCCTGGAAGTGGGAATCGCTGATATTGACATTGAAGATGCTGAGACCAAAATTAAGGGGCGGATGGATATTTTAGCGGCTACTCGGAGTCGAACGGAGGCAACGGTTACCGCTTTATGGGTCCTGTTAATTGAATCGAAAAATAGCAGTATTGATGCTTCAGAAGGGTTAGCACAGTTACTCACTTATGCTTACACCGGATTAACCCATCAAGATTCGGTTTGGGGCGTCACCACCAATGGGATGGATTATCAATTCGTCTGGGTTCAAAAAGGTGAACCTCCCACTTATCAACTCTTTCCCAAGCTGAGTTTACTCTATCCAGAACAGTCTATTCAGTTGTTGCAGGTGATGAAGGCAATTTGTCAGCAGCATCTTGACGCTTGATGTTGGGACAAGGTCCTGGGGTGTTTTTCATTTCATTTCCTTGACTGTTGAGAGGGTTTTAAATGATAAAACAGTTACTTTTTCTTGAGGCTACAGGAGGCAGAGCCTCTAATTAGGCATTACTAGGCAGAGCCTAGTAACGAGAGTTCCGAGATTTATCTCTACCTATAGGGTCAGGTCATGGGCTGTCTATTTATGCTAAGTTGAAGTTAAATTTTGCTCCGATAATATTGATTAAGTTAGTGATTAAATGAGTCTAAGGCAAATTGAATTATTTTTACCCAAAGAGAGTGCTGACAAAGTAGAAGAATTGCTGCAAGAGCAATCGATTGAGGCGATTTGGCAGAGTCCGATTTCTGAAGAGAAGACTTTGGTTAAAATTATCCTGTCTTCTCAACAAGCAGAAGAGGCGATCGATACACTATCTTCTCATTTCTCCTCCCTTGAGGATTTTCGGATTATTCTGCTGCCGGTTAGTGCCTATTTAACTCATCCCTCGGAGTCTGAATCATCGGATGAAGAGGATAACAACCCCTTGCCCGAGGTGGAATTAGACCCGGAAAGCTCTCGGTTAAATCGGCAAGAACTTCAGCAACAAATTGACCGGGATTTAGATTTGAATCTTCAGCATATTGTCATGCTGTTAATTTCGGCAATTATTGCAGTGATCGGCTTGTTACGAGATGATTCGACTATCATTATTGGGGCGATGGTGATTGCGCCTTTATTGGGTCCGAATATGGGGTTATCTCTAGCAACGACTTTGGGAGATATGCCCCTGGCTAAAAAAGCATTACAAATTGGGGCATTTGGAATTTCTCTAGCCCTAGCTTTATCTTTAATGATTGGGTTTTTTATTCCCATTAATCTGGATATTCCCGAAATTGCTTTAAGAACTCGGGTCCGTTGGTCCGATGTTTTGTTGGCATTTGCGTCGGGAATTGCCGGTGCATTGTCGTTTACTTCCGGGACAATTCGTGGACTGGTGGGGGTGATGGTTTCTGTTGCTTTACTGCCGCCTTTAGTAACGTTTGGGATGTTGCTGGGTTCGGGACGTTGGGAACCGGCAGTGGGGGCGATGTTACTGTTTTTTACAAATTTAGTTTGTTTGAATTTAGCCGGGGTTTTGACCTTTTCTCTGCAAAATATTCGTCCAGGGGAATGGTGGCTGGCTTCTAAAGCTGAAAAAGCAACCAATGCAGCTTATTTTATCTGGTTTGGTTTGTTATTTGTGGTGATTACGAGCATTGTTTTTTGGAGAAGAACTCATTGGGTTTAACACTGTGTAACTCGGTAAAATTAGGGAGAAAATAGAGAGTTACAGTTTCTGTAATTTATCTTTGTAGTCTGGATTACAAATTAAGTTTTGTTGTTCACCGAGTTGCCAAGTTACTGAGTCTTGTAGAATAAAACTATCTTCATCCAGACAAACATTAGAAAATCTTGCACCTGATGTTTGAAAAGTTTTAAGGAAATTAACCCTGTATTCTATTCAGGAGGAAATTCTCTGGTTATGTGAAGCGGCACAAGTTCCGGTGATTTGGGCAACCCAAAACTGGGATTCCCTCTCGGGCTGAAATTACCGATGCAGCAATGGCAGAACAGGCGGAATCCGTGATGCTGAATAAAGGGCCGTTTATTTTGGAGGCAGTGCAGATTTTAGATGATGTGTTGATGCGGATGCAGGCGCATCAGTCGAAAAAGACGCCTCAACTACGGGCGTTGCGATCGCGGTAAGGGTCCCTCTTCTGTAAAGTAGCCCTCAGTTAATTGAGGAATGGGGCCATGAACAGACTGAAAACCTCTGCTGATCCGGGTGTAACTTCCTGCCTCGGGTCAGTTTTTTGCTGAAAATCCAAAAAAAAACGCCCACTGGGTGAGTGGGCGTTGCCATCAGGGTGCATCTACTCCATTTAATATAGCAGTGAGGGGTGATACCCCGCAAGTAGATTTA
>NZ_JAFLQW010000101.1 GCF_017313335.1 Phormidium pseudopriestleyi FRX01
AGCAAATATCTTAAGAAAGGTAGCGGCGACACTGGGATTTAATCTTAGTGGAGTCAGTAGGGGTGCTTTGACTACGCCCTTAAGGTTCAGATTCTGGACTCTTAAAGAATCCCACGCTCTAAAGAGCGTGGGAGTGTCAATTCTTATCTCTGTATCTTCCCGCTACGGTACCGAAACCCTAATCGAATGTGGAAGGGCGATCGCCACCCCCTCACTCACCTAGGGATGGAGAGCCATTGAGTGCCAAGTCTGGTAATGAATTGGATGCAGGGAGAACACGAACCCGGGCGAATTTGAGACCCGACACTCCCGGTTGGGGTTCCACGGTGCCAAACTCAATCTTGTCGGCCACCCAACCTTCCCGGGCTAAATAGCGCAAATACTGTTCATATTCTTCCCATTCCTTGTTAGTCGCGTAGACTACGGTTAACATCCCCGGTTGGGTAATCCGATCGCCGGTTTGCGCTTCTACTCCCTTGTCAATCCGCTTTTTGACAATTTCATACCGGGTATCCCGGGTCCCCCGAACATCAAACAGTCTCTCGGTCTTTTCATCATGAAAAATATCCACGGTGCAATCTTGCACCAAAACCAGATGGGTCACTTGCAGAGTCGTTTGGTAATCCGCTTGAATTCTCAATGCCACCCGCGCACAGTCACAAACAGCCCGAAGTTGTTCATAGCGTAAACTGTGCAAATGAAAACGCGAAAAAGATGGATTAATCGCCGCGCCTGCATAAATCATGTGATCAATGCCATCGCTACATTCCACATCACAGTAATGGGGAATGATTTTCTGCATTTTCTCCTGCCAAATCTCCCAAGTGTCTCTCAGACGCGCATTAATTTGATTTACCGTCTCGTCATACCGCGATCGCGCCACATAAACACAGTCATGTTCATTATCACAAGCGGCTCGATAGGTCGCCACAGCCTCTGCTGCTAATGGCGAACAGTGGCAAAAATAGTCAAAATACCCTTCCAGATGGTCTTTCAAATACTCGATCGCCGTAACTTCTCCATCCACGGTGACCCCCCGTTGAATCCCCTCAATTCGTTCCAACAGATCCAGTCTCAGTTGTTCCACAAAACTCTGTTCCTCAGCGGTACAAACCGCTTCCACCACGGCTAACCCCAACTGAAACTGTTCGATTAAATCCGCTTCAATTGCTCGGTTCCGCTCGTCTGAGGACCCGCGAATATCGGATATCCCATACAGCGGATAAAGTTCGGCAAAGATGATCGCCTCTGGTGGCAATCCCCAACTGCGCCGTTCTAACTCCTGAATAAACCGCCATTCTACAGAGGGATGAATGTTGGTAAATTGGGTCAACCGTTGTTGGACAATTTGGCGTAATGCTACCGTAAACGGAGCAACCAGTTCCTCTCCCCGGCGAATATCGATGGAATGGAAGTGATGGGGATGACTCTTCGTTAACCCCACTAATCCGACCATTTGCTGGGATTGGGACGGCGATCGCCTTGCTAATCGGGAATCATTCCCACTCACCTGGACCACCAGGGGAATCAATAACAAGGAACGCACTCCCGCCTCCACCAATTGCTTTTCGCACTCCCCAGTCCAATCTGCACTTAAATTCGTGACATTCCAGATCCGATTGGCTGCTGCCGCTTGCAGGAAGTGGGACCCTTGGAGGGAGTCGAGAGGATAACTGGTGACGCTCAAGTTTCTCGATTCGGTTTCCACAAACAGGCGGACGGGATCTCTTTCTGTACTCAGGATAAAGCTGTTGTCACATCTAAACAGGGATTTTAGGTGCTGATTAATTTGCCGAAAGCGATCGGGACGTAAAATCGAGTGGGTACTAATCAGTAACTGGGAAATCTGCCGAATGGTCTCCCGAATAGTGACATCCACCCCTTCTAGGAGGAGTAACCCCTCAACGCGATAATTCTCCCAACAGACTCGCTGTTCCAAGCTTTCCAGGGTGGAGAGGTCCGTAAGGCTTTCGGGATTTTCGGGTCGGGAGTGCTGTTCTAGGCGTAAATCTGCAAACTCATCTTGATCAGGATCGAGGGGGATAATTTTGAGTCCTGCCGCATTCACCCAAAACTCAATCATCCTCGGTTCTGAGTAGTTTGGGCTCTGAAAGCTGACGATCGCCGGTTCATCCCATCCCAACTGACTCTTGAGGTCAATTCCATAGCGATCGCCCAGAATTCGCAACAGTACCTGACGGCGATATAACTGTTCCAACCCCTGGCGATCGCCTTCACTCAAGTGATCCTGTAGCAAATGGTGCAACAACCTTTGGCGATCGTCCCGGCTTTGTGAATCCAGACTCGGCTGAATTCCCGCCAGTTGACACAAGGTTGGATTCCCATAACAAAGGGTAAAATTTTGGGGTTCAACGGCTGCGATTAACAGTTTCGTCCCCCGTCCCAATCGACTGAGACAGTCTAAATTGTCCTTCCAAATTCTAATTTTTTCCCCTTCCGACGACGCCTGCAAATCACCAGACAGGCTCTGCCACAGTGCATCCTCATCGGACAGTGATTCCTGATTAGCTGTCGGGGAAATCTCCCCTGAAAGCGGGTCTATCTCCCGATAGGAGTCTATACCTCTATTGAAGATTGACGGAGAATCATTCATAATTTTGGGATAGATGCGGTTTGGGCCTGGTTGTCTTCACACGGATGCTGTTGGCTGAACATTCGTTATTTTTAAACCCTGTATTCCCCAGCTTTTGGAGAGACTCCCCTTGGTATTATGGGGCGACTGTGCCCCAACGAACCGGCGTAGAAATTAACCCTGACTTTAATTTATCCAAGTGATACAAAAGGCCCTTTTTATTTTCTTTAACTTAAAAATGATGATAGCCGATTTCGAGGGAAGTGCCAAGCTAGAGTCTTGACTCTCTCAGCAGAGGCCCGCTAAAAATTTCAGGATATTTCTATTTGGCCTATTTGAGAAAAATATTTGAGCCGCTTAATCCTAAAACTAGCTTTGAAATATTTGTTCTAAATTAGCCCGCACAGGGCTCTGGTGAGCAAAGCCTGCCCTGAGCCCCGCCTGTCCTGAGCCCCGCCTGTCCTGAGCCCCGCCTGTCCTGAGCCCCGTCGAAGCCTGTCCTGAGCCCTGAGCCAGTCGAAGGGTCGAAGGGGGTCGAAGGGTCGAAGGGTCGAAGGGTCGAAGCACGGGCTTTGTTCTTAGAGTCTAGCCAACAAAAGTAAGGCAAGTTTTCATCTTACAATTTGGGCTAATTTAAACCGATTAGTTAATTTCATATCCAAATAAATTGGGATTAACTTCGGCTAATTTTAAATCGGCTAAACCATACTCGGCCCAACGGCGATCAACTCTTGCCGCCATCTCCGGATCGGACTCTAATGGTTCTCCCCATTCATGTTCTGTTTCGGGAGGAATTTTGGTGGTGGCATCGATACCCATGCGTCCGCCTAAGCCAATTTTTTCACTGGCAAAATCTAAACTATCAAAGGGAGTATTAGGTAAAATAAAGACATCACGTACCGGGTCAACTTTAGAGGAAATTGCCCAAACCACTTGGCGAGGGTCACGAATATTAATATCTTTATCCACCACAATCACAAATTTGGTGTAAGTAAACTGGGGTAAGGCACTCCAAAAGGCTAAAGCAGCACGTCTAGCTTGGCCGGGATAGGCTTTATCAATGGAAATAATCGCCGCTTTGTAACTCAGGGCTTCCATTGGCAGGAAAAAGTCTACAATTTCTGAGACTTGTTGTCGCAAAATTGGGGTATAAATGCGATTGAGGGCGATCGCCATCATTGCTTCTTCTTTGGGGGGACGTCCGCTAAAGGTGGTTAGATAAACCGGATTTTGGCGATGGGTCATGCAGTGAAAGCGGACCAAGGGGGAATCTTCAACCCCGCCATAATAGCCCATGTGGTCGCCAAAAGGTCCATCGGGGAGGACTTCCCCAGGGGTAATCGTTCCCTCTAGGACAAATTCTGAGTCTGCCGGGACTTCTAAATCCACGGTTTTACATTTGGCGAGGGCGACGCCAGAACCGCCATAGAGTCCGGCAAATAGCCATTCGGAAAGGTCTACGGGAATCGGGGTGGCAGCGGCCATAATGATTAAGGGATCGACACCGAGGGCGATCGCAATTTCCAGTTTTTTACCCTGTTCTGCGGCTTTTCGCAAATGTCTGGCCCCACCGCGTACCGATAGCCAATGCACGGTCATGGTATTGTGAGATTGCAACTGTAAGCGATACACCCCGACATTGGGCGTTCCTGTCTCACAATCTTTAGTAATGACCAATCCCAGGGTGATGATTTTCCCTGCATCTCCACAATAGGGACGAATTAAGGGTAACTGGGTTAAGTCTAAGTCATCCCCTTGAATCACCACTTGCTGACAGGCGGGGAAAAAGTCCCGTCCGGGTTTTGCCTTGAGGACATCAAAGAGCACTTTGCCAAACTCTACCGCCTGGGCAATTTTTTTGGGAGGTTTAGGCTGTTGTAAGAGGGCCAGTTTCCTGCCGAGTTCCTCTAATTCCAGGGGTTTTTCCATGTTCATGGACCAACAGACTCGTTCCTCGGTCCCTAAGAGGTTGATTGCTACAGGATAGGGTGATCCTTTGACATTCTCGAACAGGAGTGCAGGTCCTCCGGCTTGTAGCATCCGGTTGGAAATCTCGGCTATCTCTAAATCGGGGTCAACGCAGGCGGTAATCCGTCGGAGTTGTCCCCTATTTTCTAGGAGGTTCAGGAATTCCCGTAAATCTCGTGCCATGTTTATCCATCAATCGAGCTATCGTCTTTTATTATGATGGAATACTGTCACTTTCTACGGGAATCGCTATGCGAGACGATCCGAGTTTGACTGCTAATCAGGTATTAGAGGCGATCGCGCCATTAAGTCGTTTGATTTCCAAAACCCTTTGGATAGTCTCTCAACACCATCCCGAATGGCTGCATGAAAAATTTAGAAATCAATCCTGGCATCGGGAGGAGTTTCAAGTTAAATTATCAGAAAAAATAGCAACAGAGTTACGCCAAAATCATCAAGATATAGACACCCTAATTCGGAGAGTGATTAAGCTTTTAGAAGCTTTTATGAAACCTCCCTTTTTTGTGTCTTATGAATTTTTAGAATTAATCCAAAATTTTCGGACTGTACTTAAATTTCCAGAACAAATCGTCCGGGCAGACCCGGCCCTTTCATCGGGAACGCTAACGGTTCAATCGGACCTTGAAACTCAAAGTTTAGAACAATTTGCCATTCGCTTAGGCTTTAATTTGCCGGAAGCCATTTCTCTGGGAATGGCGGCCCAATTTAATGCGGCGAAAAACTTGACGGTGGGGGGAATTGCCATTTTACTTTTAGATGCTGAGAATTTATCTTTAGATGAAGAAGCAGAAAAAATTTTAAAGCAAGTTTGTCAATATGATTTACAAATTAAAATTGCCTTTGCCAATTGGCAAAAAATGGGCAAAAAGGATGTTCAACTCCATAAGCGTCATTATGAACTAATTCATGTTCCGCCGGGTAAAGATAGTGCGGATGTGAAAATGGCAACGGTGGGTTCCTCTATTTTTGTTCACTATCCCAATGCTAAGGAGGTGTTTGTTTGTTCGTCGGATGGGGTGATGACTCATTTATGTACAACGCTTCAGACTCACGGATTAACGGTGTATCTGGTTCGGAAACAGGGGAAAAGTTTAACGGTTTTAAACACGCAGACGGGTAAAACCCAGACTTATGGGATGGAGGAAATTAGCCCGGTTCTTTCGGTAGAGGAATGCGTTAAAATGTTCAAGGGTATCCTCAAAGTTGAACAGAAAACAAGCGGTAAACAGTGGATTAAATTTTCCCGGGTTTGTGTTGTGTTTCAGGACCGTTATCAAATCCCCCTGAGTCAAGTGGAAATCGCCTCGGAACCGGGGAAAAAAGCCCGGGACATCTTTGGCGATCGCCCGGATGATTTTGTCGTCCATCAAGTTCCAGGAGATTCCGAACTTTACATTGCTTTATTCGATTGTCAAGAGTTAACATCAATCCCCGAGGTTGACTCTCCACCCATGAGTTTAAACACCCCTACAATGCCACAGGGTTCCCTTCACAATGGGTTTAATGGGAGAGAAGAAGTTGAACAGGCATTAGAACGGGCGATCGCCTCCATGCACAAGAAACATCCCGGAATGCCTATTTCCACGGGAATGCTGGGTTCGGAATTTAAAGAACTCTATGGTCAAAATCCGAATTGGATCATTAAAAAATTAGGACTCGGGGGAAATTTTAGTAAATTTTTACAGTCGAGTTCGAGATTTACCCTGACCCCATCCCCCCAGACAGGTGAAGTAATCATCGGTGAAAAACACAGCCATCCTCCTAACGCTTTCACTCTGACACCGGGAATCACTTCTGCCTCTTCTTCAGTCATCACCACCTCGGGAGACTTAGAAAAATGTTTGATAGAGTTATTGGTCAGATTAACCGAAAAATCACCGGGAAATTCCATCCCTCTTTCTTACCTGGCAAGTGAATTTAATGCCCAATATGGAGTTCCGATTACCCAACTTATGAAAGGCTTGCCAATAAAAGGAAAATTAACCCATTTCCTGGAGTTATCTAAAGCGTTTAAATTAAAAAAAGTAGGGAAAGTGTATCAAGTCGCCCTAATGTCAAAAACATCTTAACCCCTCCGTTTTTTGAGGAAACGAGTAAAATTAAAGGGCATTAGAGTCATTGAGGGCAGTTATATCGGATTCATGGAAATCGATTACATTCACTTTTACGTTAAAGATGCTACGGCACAACGGGACTGGTTCGTAGATTGCCTAGGATTTGAGGCGATCGCCAGTTTCACCCACACCGACACTCACACGGAACTGATTCAAAGTGGGTTAGTTCGGTTTGCACTCTCTTCACCCTTGTCTGTTGCTTCTCCTGTCGCGGAATATCTCGATCGCCATCCTCCGGGAGTCGCAGATATTGCTTTTGCCGTTGAGGATTTAGCATCCTGCTTGCATCAAGCTACTGCTGCCGGTGCCAAAGTCTTACAACCCATACAGGAACAACCCCCATCTTTTCAACCCTTAAAATGGGCAAAAATTGCTGGATGGGGAGAACTAAGTCATACCTTAATTCAACGGGGTAACTCCCCTGATGCCATCCCTAGTCTCCCTGACCCAATTTATCCCATTTTAATGGATGAAACCCTTGAAAATTCAACCTACTCACCCCCTCTTTCTCAGAGTCTCTATCTCAATATTGACCATTTTGTTTTAAATGTCAAAAAAGGAGACTTAAAAACTGCTGTTTCCTGGTATGAAAAGGTTTTCGGATTTCAAGGTCAGCAAATCTTTGATATCCAAACTGAACGGTCTGGATTACACTCTCAAGTCATGATTTATCCCGAGAGTTCCATTCAGTTTCCCATGAATGAACCGACCTCCGATACTTCTCAAGTTCAAGAATTTTTAGAGATAAATCGAGGTCCGGGGATTCAGCATATTGCCTTGAAAACAAATAATATTCTGGGAACTGTTGCCCAGTTACAGGAAAATGGTGTCTCGTTTATTGATGTGCCACCGACCTATTATGCAAACCTGCGTCAACGTCCTGGGTTTGATGAAGGGTCAGCAAAGTGGCAGGACATTGAAAGGAAACAAATTTTAGTCGATTGGCATCCTGAAACCCCAAATTCCCTGTTACTACAAACCTTTACTCAACCCATTTTTGAACAACCCACTTTCTTTTTTGAGGTCATTGAACGTCGGGAAGATGCAGCAGGATTTGGCGAAGGAAATTTTCAAGCCTTATTTGAGGCGATCGAACGAGAACAACTAAAACGAGAGGAACAGGATTCGCCCTAATCTCCCTCACTGAACTCTTTCCTGTCTCTACCCTAAACACAGAGGAGGGTGGACAATGCCAGTACAGTTTTAGATCCCCAGGACAAGAAACCGGGTTGTTGACTCAGATTGGTGAGGAATTGCCAAAGCTGTTGAGAACAACCCGGTTGGTCTTCCCTATGCTGTTAAATCGCCCGGTAGATAAAGCTGAGAGTGGCCCAGTGATCTACATGAAGCGCCCAGCGATCGGGGGAAGTGTTGGCATTGGGGAGACTGACAATGCTGGCGGTATGGAGATCCTGCAAGATCGCTTGGGCGATCGCCAGGGGATTGGTTAACGGAATCAGGGGTTGGGCATCTCCCTGTGGACGCATTAACCCCGATAAAGCGGAAAAGGTTTTCGTAAAAGGACTGGATGAAAAAATCACCTGGGTTTCCGTTAATCCCGCTTGACCATGAACCACCCATGATCCCATACCGGAACCCGTAGGAATCGTTAAGGTTTCCCCGGGAAGCAGCAGGTTTTGTTCTAAGGTAGGCTGAGTTTGTCCGCTATTAGAAGTGCTTGGGTCATCAGACGGATAGAGAACGATCGCATTGCCACTGTTATCTAAGGAAAACAACAGGCAGTACAGGGGGCGATCGCTATAATTAAAAGCCCGATAGCGAATCCGACTCCCCAAGGGAACCCCTAACGGACTATTCCCATTGCGCGAAAGGGGAACTCCAGATAACTCGGGGGCTTCCCAGGGGGCGCGACGGGTTTCGCTTTGAACGATCGCCTTCGCGGAGGGTCCCAAGGTTTCCAAGTTAACCCGCACCCCCAACCGGGAAGACCCTTCATTGGCGCTCAACCTCAATAATTTGGTCGCCAGTAAGGTTTGCAGTTGCGGAACTAACCGTTGCGCCGAGGATTTAATCGCTTCTCCCTGTTCTCCCATCGTATTCAGCCGCAGGTTTTTCCCCAGGGAAAACAGCGCATAACTCCCGGGGGGAATGATCGGCAAGGCGGAACTAGGCAGTTGGGCTAACATCGCCTCTTGAGCTCGCCCAAATAAATAGTCTGCCGGTTGTTCTCCGGCAATCACCGTGGTCACTCGGGGAATTCCTGCAAAGGCACTGGTGGCATCCACCCGTTCAATCCGTTGCAATCCTGCATCTAAAGCAACGGTCAAGTTGATGTTACGGGGAATTGTCCGGACTGTTTCTTGGACGACTTGACCGACTTTCACGGGGTTGGGAGACTGAGGCGTTGACTTTTCAAGCCCTAAGACTTGGGTTTTAACGGTTAATCCGTCTCGCGATCGCACCTGTAAGCGGTAGGATGGCAGGTCACTTTCCCCTGAAAGAACCGGGGTAAAAATCGAATTAACTTCTAAGGATTCGATCGCCAGGGCTGGAAGTCCTCCTAACCATAAAACTGCCGTTTGACCGTTGTCTTCTAGGGCTGTAACGGCACCCTCAGCACTGGGTTGATTAAACACAAAACCTGGTAAGGTTTCATCGGGAGGATTGTTCCCTTCCCCGGACGGTGGCGCTTCTAAGGTTTTTAACAGTTGGGGTTGTTGCAGGGGAAAGCCCGCAATTTGCTGGACTGCACAAGCGGCTTTCTGGAGGCTAGATTGCAGAGTATTAGTTGGGGTTGCTAACCAGAGTTGCTGAGTCATGGCATAAGTAAAAACTCCAGCACTAAAACCATTCCATCGCCCTTCGGTGGCTAACTGATTGGCACCGGAGGCCGCCAAAACAACTCCTTTAAAGGAGGAAGGCGATCGCGGAAACAATAAGGTAGGTTTTGGGCTAATGGTTTCCAGAAAGGCGAGTTCCGCATCACTCGGATTGCCCGTGGGAACCCCTTGTTGGGAGCGAATTCGGAGATTTCCTTGGAGGGTGGTCCCCGGATAGCTGTAGCAGGTATCCAAGACGGCGATCGCCCGGTCGGTTTTCAGCGATCGCAACAGTTCCCACAAAGTCGCTTCTAAAATATCATTGGCGGGTCGTCCCCCACTGCCGGTTCCCCCATCCACAGGCATCAAACTCGTTTGCAATCCCGTGGTGGATTGGTCCCAATTAATCCGCCGCCCATATCCACTAAAGTGGAACACCACCAAATCCCCGTTGGTGGCTTGCTGTCCCAAGTGATTGATAAAAGCATCTTCAATATTGGCACGAGTGGCTTGTTCATCGGTGAGGGTGACGATATCCCGGGGATTAAACCCAAACCGATATACCAACAGTTCTCGTTGCAGTTCCACATCCGTGACACAACCGGAAAGGGGATTTAGGCCCGGATAGGCGTTGATCCCCACTAACAACGCCAACTTGCCAGCGGCGGGTGCTGCCAAAGCTTGGTAATAGCGCTGGCTAGATTTCCAGATGATGGACTCGCTAATTCCCAACCCGGCTAGGATGCCGCTTGCCCTGCGTAAAAATTCTCGTCGCTTCAGTCCCATTCCCTAAATTGTCCTTCTTACCCTTATAAAGCTTATTTTGAAACGGGAATGGACTCGTGGCAACCCGAGGGGCAGCTTCTTTCTTCGTTGACTCATCACGGGTTGATCACGGTCTCATCGTGGGGAGTCCATTCCCTTGGTTCGGTCATGAGAACCACTTTCTACCGGGACCCGTTGCGATATACCGTGGGGTCTTCCTTCCCGGAGTGTTTCTCCACCCATCTTGGGTTCAGTGAGGTCTCTCCTCTCCTGGAACCCGAATCTTTAATATTCTTTTGTTAAGAGAGTCTGGCAAACAGAGGTGAACTTTGCATTTGGTCTTTGTCAATTTTGCCCAGATCTTCTCACCACTCGCCAGTTTTTCCGGGCATTCTTTTTTTCTCTCTTGGACTGCCGTTTCCGTCTCCCAATGGGGACAAACAGACAAAAATTTAGCTAGACAGACGGGAATCCCTACACTATACCGATCAAAGGTTAGTGTGGGATGAAAGGCGCGGTGAGATGAGGATTCCACTCGCTTACAACCTCCCACGCCGTAGGCGTTGAGCCGTGAGCGTGTGGATGACGAGACGAACGACTCTTTATTGTTTTGAAAAGCACTACCCCACTAA
>NZ_JAFLQW010000225.1 GCF_017313335.1 Phormidium pseudopriestleyi FRX01
TAACGGTTTAAATTGACCCCAACCCATATCCTGACATTCCGCTGCCACCTCGTCCTTGGTTTTGCCGCTGAGTAACTGATAAAGCGTCAGCAAATTATGGCATTCCGGACGTTCTGGGTCATCAAACACCAGTCCCCGCATAGGGTCCGTTTTGCATTTTTTGATTTTTTTGACGATCGCATCCGGTGGATCGAGCAAATTAATCCGACTCAGTTCCGATGGATCAGACTTCGACATTTTTTTCGTCCCATCGGTTAAACTCATCACCCTGGCCCCTTCCTTGCGAATCAAGGGGTCAGGTAATTTCAATACCGGCGCTTTTTCCTTGCCAAATTGATGATTTACCCTTGCCGCAATATCTCGGGTGAGTTCTAAATGCTGTTTTTGGTCCTCGCCGACAGGGACTTTATCCGCATCGTAGAGCAAAATATCCGCTGCCATCAGAACTGGGTAATCTAGTAACCCCACGTTGACATTTTCACCCTGACGGATCGCTTTTTCCTTAAACTGGATCATATCTTCCAGCCAGTTGAGGGGGGTGATACAGTTGAGCAGCCAGGTGAGTTCTGCATGGGCTGAGACGTGGGACTGGATGAAAATGGTGGAATGCTGTAAATCGATGCCACAGGCGAGATAGAGGGCGGCGATCGTGTAGGTATCTTGGGCTAAAGTGGCGGGAGTGTGGGGTGCCGTAATGGCATGGAGGTCCACTACACAGAAATAATTTTCATACTGACTTTGAATTTCGACCCAGTTGCGGATCGCACCGAGATAGTTACCGAGATGGAGGTTGCCGGTAGGTTGGACTCCAGATAAAACGCGCTGCTTACCCATAATTTGCTCTTATATTGCGACTGACAGAACGAGGAAAACCGGACTGAATCGGTGTTTCTCTATCTTATTGTTGACTTTTTTTGACATAAAGCTCAAATATCCTAGCAAATCTTGGGTCTCGGGTCATGCGATCGCCTTGATAGGGAATCGCTTTAAGGGACCCCAGTTCAGGTCCATTTCCGGCAATCTGCTCCTGGGGACCTGATGAAGTGGCGATCGCCTATACAAAACTCAACATTTATGCCCTACTTAGTCCCTAATGTTTTCGTTGTTTTTTCGGGCAAAATAGACTACTCTTTTGGGCATATTATGGACAGAGGGAATGGGTGATGGGGGTAATCAAAAAAGTCCCGAGCTTAAGAGGGGAGGGAAACCCTTGCCATCACAAAGCGAATCAGATTCGCGAATCCTCTTTCAGAACGGGTATAGGAGGTAGCTGTGGAAAAACGAACAACGGCATCCATGTCAGACGAAGTAAGGATTGACGAGGAAATTTATGCAACTCTTTTGTTTCGCGAGGTGCAGCAATTTCGTCAGGGTTGGATTTGGTTCGTGCTAGTATGCAGCTCTTTGGCTGCTCTCTCTGCGGCAATGATGCCATTTTTTTTAGAACAATCTTGGGAAGAAAATACCATTTTAAATATTATTTTAATTGGTTTTGGGATTGTCTTTGGGGTATTTTTTCCAATCTTGTTTTATAGTGCAAAATTAGTCACAGAAGTGAGGACCGATGGATTGTATCTCAGTTTTTATCCGTTGTTATTTAAGCGAATTCAAGTTCCCTTTGAATCCATAGTTAAATCAGAAGTGATCAACTATCATCCGTTGCGAGATTATGGTGGATGGGGGGTTCGTTATGGTCCCCAGGGAAAAGCCTTTAACGTCAGTGGCGATCGCGGGGTGTTATTAAAACTCAAAAATGGGGAGAAAATCTTAATCGGGTCTCATCAACCAGAACAACTCGCCAGTTTATTAAAATTAGCACGGTAAGGCTGTCCTGCACCCGTAATTCTAGGGGGATTAAGTTCAGTAGCAATACCGGCTGAATCACGACCAGATTCGCTGAATCGGATAGGCATCAAAAATAGCATCCGCACTGATAATTGGGATATTCTCGACAATTGCCTGAGCAATCATGAGGCGATCGAACGGATCGCGATGATGGAGGGGTAGACTGGCAACAATCTCAATATGGTCTAAACTGATATCGAGCAAATCAATACCATTGGCTGCGAGTTTCTGCTCTATAACATCTTTAAAAGGTAGAGCAAAGTTTAGCTTGCCAAGGCTTTGCTTAATCGCCACCTCCCAAATACTTGCTTTACTGAGCAACTTCTGGTTATTCTCATCGGCAATTCTCTCCTGCAAGTCAGGACGTATCCTGGGGTCGCCTATCACAAACCAAATGAAGGTATGAGTATCCAGAAGCAGTCTCATCCGATATATTCCTTAAACTCTTCGGTTAGCGGTTCATCAAAGTCATCAGCCACCCAGATTAAATCTTTCATGCTGCCAAATTGGGCCCGGGGGCGTTTTTGTGGCGCTTGATCTGGCACTGGCACCAGTTTCACCACCGGGTGGCTGTCTTTGGTGATCACAACTTCTTCGCCATTGAGGGCGATTTCCAATAACTCTTGCAGTTTCGCTTTCGCTTCAGCAATATCAACTTGGGACATGATTTTTTCCTCCACTGTCTGGTTCACAGTTTATCATAAAACTGGCCCAGTCTGCTTCTTACTCCTGCCACTTCTGAAGGCGAAAATTCTGATCATGACGGAAGCATCCGTCTGGTGAGGGTTTCAGTCCGTCAGTTTATGCGGCGTTAAACCCTTAAGGCAATTGACCCGATTTAACTGTTTTACTTTTCAAAATGATTTCCGATTAATGTCAAAAAAACTGATAAAAAAAACATGAAATTTATTGGAATTGACCTCGGATGGAGTTCCGGCGCGAGTGGGTTGTGTTGTCTAGTTTGGGAGAATCATCAATTACAACTTACGGATTTAGACTGCAAATTGTCAACGGTGGATATCCTAGATTGGGTGGATCAAAGAGTTCCTGAACCAGAACCGGGACTGATTGCGGTGGATGCGCCAACACTGATTCCGAATGCGACAGGGATGAGATTGCCGGATAAACAGACTCATCGCTATTTTGGGCGCTATCATGCGGGGTGTTATCCGGCTAATCTGAAGAGTCGGTTTGCCAGTCATACAGTGGGGTTTGGCAAGAGTTTGGAGGCGCGGGGGTTTATGCATGCACCGATGATGATTCCCCAACGGTGCGATCGCTATCAAATTGAAGTGTTTCCTCATCCGGCGATGATTAATTTATTTGGGTTATCTCGGATTCTCAAATACAAAAAAGGTAAATTAGGCGATCGCCGTTTAGAATTAATCAAACTTCGGCAATATATTGTCGAAATTTTGCCTAATTTAGAACCCAGTTTAAACTTAGAGTCAGACGCTTGGATTCTGAGTGACCCACCGGATATTTTTATTACTAAATTAAGCGAAAAAAGCTCTAAATTATTCAAAGCCATTGAAGACCAAATCGATGCAATTATTTGTGCTTACATTGGCGCTCATTGGTGGTATTGGGGATGCGATCACAACCTCGTCTTAGGAGTCAGTACCGACCCGATAACCGAAGCATACACCAACGGCTATATCGTCATTCCAAATAGTCCTTCCGTAAATCAAATAACTGATGTAGGGGCAATCCATAAATCACCCCTACAAATCAATCAAAAAATCAGTGAAAATCAGTGAAATCAGTGGTTCAAATCTCCCAAAAAACTGAGCCACCTCAATCAATTCAACCTCTAAGCATTAGCCCAAAGCACTTGCAGACCCGGTTGGAATGGACTGCTTAAATAGGGATGTTTCGGTAACACCCGCAGAGACAATCCTTGTAAACCGGAAGAACTGTAAGCAATGTTTGCCGTATAGATACTTTGCTGATTGGCATCAGTCCCTTGATAATCCATGACGACTGAGACGCCATTGATAATATTTCCATCAGCATCCATCGGTCCTTTGTAGAGTTGAACTTCTACATCAGATTCAGTCAATCCCGCTAGGTCTATCAGCGCTTTGACCTTAATACTTTGGTTGACTTTGACATCATCGGATTCAGAAATATCAATATCCAGAATCTTGATGTCATACCAGCGTTCAAACAGGTGAGTTTTCCAACCGGCCAGTTCTTTCGCCGGTTGACAGCCATTAGCAGTCATGGCATAGTAGCGATCGCTGGCCGGGAAATAAGCCCGAGTTGCATATTCACTCACCATCCGCGCCGTATTAAACAGCGGACAATTCAAGCGAATTGCATCTTTCATTTTCGAGACCCATTTGCGCGGCACTCCCTCTTCATCCCGATTGTAAAACAGGGGAATCACGTCTTTTTCCAGCAAGTCATATAGAGCATTCGCTTCTACTTCATCTTGATAGTTGGGGTCATCATAAAATTCCCCATGTCCGATCGGCCACCCGGTACGAACGTAGTCCGCTTCATCCCACCATCCATCAAGAATACTGAGGTTCAGTAATCCATTCATGGACGCTTTCATCCCACTGGTTCCCGATGCTTCCCGAGGACGGCGGGGGGTATTTAACCACACATCACAGCCAGATACCATCATCCGGGCTACATTAATATCGTAATCGGGGATAAACACCACATTTTTTTCACATCCTTGTTCGCGAATGAAATGGGTGATATGACGGATCATTTCTTTGCCGGGAATGTCGTGGGGGTGAGCTTTTCCGGCAATAACAAACTGAACCATTGGCTTACGGAGGGCGGTTTTGCCTCCGGGAATCAGGTCAGTATTCAACCCGAGTAAGATCCGCTTGATGCGATCGAGGTCGCGCAGGAACAATGTAGCCCGTTTGTAGGTGGCAAAACGCCGTGCAAACCCAATCGTGAGAACTCCGGGATCAAGCACTTCCCGCGCTGCATCAATTTCTGTGAAGGAAGCGCCACGAGCTCGTAAGTATTTTTGGAGTCGTTCCCGGACGAACACGACGAGTTCCGCGCGGCAGAGGTCCTGGTTACGCCAGAGTTCATCATCGGGAATGGCATCAACCCGTTCCCACAAGGGATAGTGGGCGGGAGTGGTGGACCATTTGGGTCCGAGATAGCGATCATAAAGTTCCTGGGTATATTTTGCCACGCAACTGCGGGCGTGTACACCATTGGTAATCGAGGTGATCGGCACTTCCGACGGGGGGAGTTCCGGCCAAAGGTTATTAAATAGCACTTTGGAGACTTCGCCATGTAATTTGGCGACCCCATTAATAAAACTAGCCATCTCGATCGCCAGGGTTGCCATACTAAAAGGAGACTCCAAATCCCCGGTATTGTCCCGTCCTAACGCTAGAAAATGTTCTCTTCCTAAGCCAAATTTCTCGGCATAATGACCCAAATAGTGCATGACCTTATCATGGGGGAACAGGTCAAACCCGGCAGCAACCGGGGTATGGGTGGTAAAGACATTGCTGGCAGCAACGACTTCTTTGGCTTCCTTGAACGTGAGACCCTGTTCTTGGATTAAGATGGAAATCCGTTCTAGGGCTAAAAAGGCCGAATGCCCTTCATTCATGTGATAGGCAGTGGGTTCATAGCCGAGGGCCTTGAGCATCTGCACCCCGCCAATCCCTAACATCATCTCCTGGTGAATCCGCATATCACTATCACCGCCATAGAGTTTGTCGGTGATATCGTGATCGTAGGGATTGTTGGGTTCGATGTTGGTATCGAGCATATACAAGGGAACAGTCCCCACTTGGACGCGCCAAACCCGAGCATATACTTTTCGCCCAGGATAGTCTACCGCAATCCGTAATTCATTCCCCTCTGCATCTCGTTCTAGGTGCAGGGGCATATTGTAGAAGTCGTTGATCGGGTAACGTTCCTGCTGCCACCCATCGGCGTTCAGATATTGGCTAAAATATCCTTCTTGGTAGAGGAGTCCGACGCCAACCAGGGGTAAACCGCGATCGCTGGCAGATTTCAAGTGATCCCCAGCGAGTAACCCTAAGCCCCCCGAGTAAATCGGCAGACATTCCGTGAGGCCAAATTCCGCAGAAAAATACACAAAACATTCTTGATGTTTGTCTTTTTCCCGGTGTTTGCGATACCAGGTGCGCTCTTTCAGATAGTCGTCGAGTTGTCGCGCTGCACGGTCGATCTGGGCGATAAATCCTTCATCTTCTGCCACTTCTTCCAGACGTTCTTGAGAAATGGTTCCCAGCATCAAGACGGGATTGTGACGGCTGGATTCCCACAGGTCCCGGTCTAAGCGCCGAAACAGGTCTTTTGTCTCTACATTCCAGTCCCAGTGGAGATTGTAGGCCAAGGTGCGTAAGGGTTCGAGTCTCGCAGGCAGAGAGGGAGAAACGTTAAACGTGCGAATTGGTTGCATAAGCTACGGACAATTTTTTGAAGATGGACTAGGAAAGTTAACTCGGGCAATGATGACAATAATAACGTTGGTGGTCTTTTGTTTTCTATAGCCCATTTTGTCAGCACTGCGCCGAATTTTAATCTCTTTTAATACTTTTTTCAGTTTTTGAGGCAGTTTGCACCGTAGGCTCAGTTCAGGGTTATGCAGAAGGTGTGGTGCGATTCAGTGGCGATCGCTGGGGATAAGCTGACCCGATCTGGAGGGGGAAAATAATTTTTTCAGGGACTTATGAATCAAATCTTGATATCCCTGCCTTGACCCGGGTTGACTTCAGATCAAGGGCGATCGCCTCTTTGGACCCGATGAAATCCCCTCCCTTGAGCCATCCCGAACCCCTCCTGCACCCTAGCAACCCTAAACATTGCATCCGCTTGAACAAAGGCGAGTGCGATTTTCCGCTAAAATAGCGGGGAAATCCCCCAGACTGGCTTAACTCTACCCGGTGACAAGGCTCCTGATCCGGAGCATGGCACGAGAGGGGGTCACTGGGTTGCTCATGAGCGAATCAGACCGCATGGCTAAAAAGGCTACAAAAAGAGGGCGTTACCCCATCAAAAAACTCCGCTGGTCGATCTTAATGGCGATCGGTGTCGGATTAGCTTTGGGTGTTCTTTTGGCAGCCCTAATCCGCGCTCATTCTCGAACGGGGGAACCCAGGATGATCAATTTGGGGGCTTCGGGACCCGTTGCCACCCCTGATTCTGAAGGACGGCTCATTTTAGAAGATGAAGCCGTACCTGGTAGCGATTTCTATCAGTTTCGCGCCCAATTACGGGAGGCTGTACAAAACCGGAATGCCCAATTTGTCGGCTCAATCATCCCAGAAACAGGTCTAACCACCGGCTTTTCGGTTCTGCGAACTCTGGAGAATTTGAACTTAGATGACCCTCAAGGGCGATTTTGGTTGCTTCTGGAAAAAGCAGTCGCCATCGGCTGTGTTCCTGCCGAAAATCCTTCGACGTATAATATTGATGCAGGTTCGGAAATTTGGGTTTGCCCAAATGTGGCTCAAGCCTTTGCAAGGCAGGTTCCGGCACCGAATTCCGAGGCAGAAGTGTCCTGGCCGGTCGATCGCGTGGTGGTGGTGGGCGAGAATGTCAATGCCCGATCGCAACCCAGTTTAGACAGTGAGGCGATCGCTACCCTGTCAAATGAAGTGGTGCAAATGGACCGCGATCGCCAACTCCCGGAAACCTTCGACCCGATCGATAGTTGGACGGCGATTCGACTCCGGGACGATCGCGAGGGCTATGTTTACAATCGTTATGTCTATTCTCCCCTAGAATCTCGCGCTTTATTTGGCAAAATTAACGGGGAATGGCAGTTACTGGCGATGCCAGGGGGAGAGTAACTCCCCTCGGTTCAAGGCGATCGCCGGTTTTATCGAATCGTTTGGATGTTGTCTTCCCAGTTTTGTCCGTCAAAGGGAGTTACGGCAAATTTCGCCCCGACATCCCCATCCAGACATCGGACATTCACATCGAAGCTGTCCGGGTGCGATCGCGGTCTATAGAATGCATGAATCCCACATTGTTTACAAAACAGGTGTTTCGCGGACTCTGTATTAAATGTATAAGTTTGTAACATCTCTTCTCCCTGTAACAGGGTAAAGCGATTTGGGGGAACAATTAAATGTAAAAACCCCTTTTTCTGACAGATGGAACAGTTACAGTCAATCGCTTCGTGGCGATCGACAGTGATGCGAAATCGCACCGCACCACAGTGACAACCGCCTTCGTAAGTTGTCCCAGATTCTGGATTTTCGAGCATATTCAAAAGACAAGGAAAATAGCAGGGAAACAGAGGTTTTTCTATTGTATTCCCCCCAGAGACGAGGGTAAGTTGTTTACTGTCTAAAGAACGAAAGCAGAAAATTCTGAAATGCTTGGAGTGCGAGCATCTTGCTCGCTAGAAGCTTCCAATTTAAGGGGTGCATCCGATGTTTGGACAGTCTCCCCTCATCCCCCGGAGCCCCATTCTCAGAAAAAGGGAGAAGCCTGTCCTGAGCCCTGAGCCCTGAGCCCTGAGCCCTGAGCCCTGAGCCAGTCGAAGGGTCGAAGGGTCGAAGGGGGGCGCCAGATTCAAAGTCCCCTTCGACAAGCTCAGGACAGGCCTCTCCCCCTTTGGGAGAGGGATTTAGGGTGAGGGCGGCGAGCATTGGGATGCTCCCAATTTAACTGCTTCAACAGCTTACTTTCTTCAACAGCGATCGCCCCACCATTAGAGGAACTCCTGGACCCAAAATGGGCTAAAACTGATCCTTGCGACCCCGGAGGCGAGCAAAGGTTTGCACCGGGTCCCCTCCATTTACGGCCCGTTGTAACACCGGATCTTCCCAGCGCAAAAAGGGATTAGTGCGTTTTTCCACTCCCAAAATCGAAGGAATCGTCGCCTCATTGTGCGATCGCGCCGCCTTCACCTGGGCGAACCGTTCCTGTAAATCTAGGTTCTCTCCATCCACCGTTAAGGCAAACTGCAGATTGGATAAAGTATATTCGTGGGCGCACCAAACTCGCGTCTGATCAGGTAATTCCCGGAGTTTACTCAGAGACGAGACCATTTGGGTGGGAGTCCCTTCAAACAAGCGTCCACAACCCCCAGCAAACAGGGTATCGCCACAGAACAAATCCCCCAGTTCCTCTCCCGATGCCGGGGGGAAATAATAGGCAATGTGGGCGCGAGTATGTCCAGGCAAAAAGAACACCGTCCCAGGGCGTTGGGCAAATTCCACGCGATCGCCCTCCTGCAAAAACACCTGCTGTCCGGGAATCCTGCCTCGGTCCTGAGCACCTCCATACACCGTCACCCCGTCAAAATGCTGCATCAATGCCTGATTACCCCCCACATGATCCCGGTGGTGGTGGGTATTGAAGATCGTCGTTAACTCAGCACCCAGGGCCTTCAATTGTCTCAGGACCGGATCCGCCTCAGCCGGATCCACCACCGCTGCCAAATTTTGCGCGGGGTCATGCAGTAAAAAGATATAATTATCCGAAAGCGCATTGAGCCGATAAACTTCCATTGAATCCTTCCTCCTGGAGTTCATATAAATGATGGATAATTGCGGTAAAATTGACGACAGGTTGAAAACTTGCCAAAATTTTATCAAGTCTTTATAATTTTAGGGTAACAAATTTACGGGAATTCTCAATTGAAACAGATAAAATAGAACCGTTAAGGCTTTAAGCCACACTGTCCCCAAATCTAGTCACGAAAAAGCGAATGGGAAGACCGACCCCGATTAAACCGATTTTTACGATTCATCAAACGATTGAGCGAATCCTAGAAATCAATGAAATTAGCACTCAAGAACATCTACAAATTGCGAATGTCTTGCTATCGGGTAAAAATATCACCGATGAAGACCGGCGGCAAATCAATCGAATTTTTGAATTAATCCAGAGCGATCGGATTAAGATTATAACATAATTCAGTTGGGAGTTAAACCCATCATCCGCATCAGTCCATGAGCGGAGGGAGATGACGGGGTAACTATTTTTTTTAATCAAGAAGAAAGACAAAGGAATGGAATGGAAAAAAGTGAGCGAAAACAATAAAACGATTTTAGTCACAGGTGGGGCAGGTTATATCGGTTCCCATGCAGTCTTAAGCATGAAAAAAGCAGGGTATCAAGTCACTATTTTAGATAACTTAGTCTATGGACATCGGGACATCGTAGAAGATGTTTTACAAGTCGAATTGATAGAAGGAGATACCAACGATCGCGCCCTGCTGAATAACTTATTTGCAACCCATGATTTTTCAGCCGTAATGCACTTTTCAGCATACGCTTATGTGGGCGAGTCAGTGACTGACCCAGCGAAATATTATCGAAACAATGTCACCGGGACGTTAACCTTATTAGAAGCGATGTTAGCAGCATCGGTGAAAAATTTTGTCTTTTCCTCTACCTGTGCCACCTACGGGATTCCTGTGAAGATTCCCTTAACTGAAGACCATCCCCAGCATCCGATCAATCCTTATGGAATGACCAAACTCATGGTGGAAAAAATCCTGATTGATTTTGATGCAGCATACGGGTTAAAGTCCGTGATTTTCCGCTATTTTAATGCCGCCGGGGCCGATCCCGACGGGGCGATCGGGGAGGACCATGATCCGGAAACTCATCTGATTCCCTTAGTGTTACAAACTGCCTTGGGCCACCGAGAATTTATTTCAATTTACGGAACCGATTATCCCACCCCAGATGGTACTTGTATTCGAGACTATATCCATGTAAATGACTTAGCCTCCGCCCATATTTTGGGACTGGAATATTTGTTGAAAGGAGGAGAAACCGAGGTATTCAATTTAGGAAATGGGAGTGGTTTTTCCGTCAAAGATGTGATTGAAACCGCCGAAAAAGTAGTGGGGAAAGAGGTTCCTCAAAAAATTGGTAGTCGCCGTCCTGGAGACCCTCCAGTTTTAGTCGGAAGCAGTGAAAAAGCCCGAAAAATCTTGGGTTGGCATCCAGAGTATTCCGACTTGTATGATATCATATCCCATGCATGGCAGTGGCATCAAAAGCGTCATAGGGCTGATTAAAAAACGGATAAAATGATAGCTGAAAAGCTATTTTAGGACTTTATAGGCAACATGAGTACCCCCGATGAATCGTCTAAACCAATCCGGAGAGACCTTGCCGAACCCCACCGTAAAACCTAAGATTTCTGTTCTGGTTAGCGACCTTTCTAAAAAAGGGGCCGGACGGTGGGGCGGTGGTGGGGTTCGCCCCTTTTTACTCAGTCAAGTGCTCAAGCGCCTCAACTATGACGTAGAAATTCTCGGATTTGTATTTGATGACGAACCTAACGTCAAAGCTTCTTTTGAAGATATCCCGATTATTACCGTTCCCGGCAAAAAATATCCCCAGTTTATTCAATCAGCCACTTCCCTGATGAATCAAATAACGGGAGATATTATTTATGCCTATAAACCGAAGCCAAGTAGTTTTGGATTGGCCTTATTAAATCAGATTAAAACTCGTCGGCCAGTCATTTTAGATATTGATGATTGGGAACTGAGTTGGCATGGGGGTGACGCTTGGCAATATCGCCCTCCTAGCATCAAACAATTGGGCCGGGATATTTTTAAAGAAAATGGGCAATTGCGATATCCGGACCATCCACTTTATTTAAAATGGATGGAAAAATGGATTGCGCGGGCAGATCGGGTGACCCTGCACAATCAGTTTTTGCAAAAGCGCTTTGGCGGGGTGTATTTACCCAATGGCAAAGATACGGATTTATTTGATCCGACTCGTTATGACCCGGAAACCAGTCGAGAGCACTATCAACTTTCGGGATATCGGATTCTGATGTTTCCCGGTGCACCGAGACCCTATAAAGGCATAGAAGATGTATTAATCGCTCTCGATCGCCTCAATCAGCCGGATTTAAGACTGGCGATCGTGGGGGGTAGTCCTTATGATGATTACGATAATCAACTGATGGAACAATGGGGGCGGTGGATTATCAAACTACCCACTTTTCCGATTCAGCAGATGCCTGAAGTGGTTGCTGCCGCTCATATTGTAGTCGTTCCCCAGCGAGATGAAGCTGCCGCCGCCGCACAATTCCCCCTCAAATTAACCGATGGGATGGCAATGGCAAAACCCGTATTAGCAACCCGGGTGGGAGATATTCCGGCGATCTTAGCTGACACGGGTTATTTGGTTGATCCGAATGCGCCGGAACAAATTGCTCAAACCATTGAGGAGATTTTTGACAATTGGGAAATTGCCCAGGAACGCGGCCAAAAAGCGCGGGAAAGATGCGTTCAATATTATAGTTTTCAAGCGATGGCAGAGATTCTTTCCGGGGTAATTCCCGCGATCCTCCGGTAAATCAGCCCCAGTGAATCCCCCCGAACCGGGTTGCGGGCGACACCCGGAATTTCAGAGGAATCTGCTGGGGTTTAAGTTAATAAATCAAGAACTTGTTGATAAAATCCTTGGTTGCGATCGCGGCATTCTTGCAAACTAGATGGATAATTTTTACCTTCACTCAGCCATGAACGCCAATCATCCATCTCGCACTGAAACCAATTCGGATCCCGGGATTCATAGAGCGTCTTTCCGAAGAGAGAAAGTTTATAACTTTTTTCTCTCCATTTTTTAACAGGATATAAAACTGGAGAATGCTTCAGTCCATAAAATTTGCTAGTGAAGGGAAAAGCGATGACTTTTCGCCCTAAAAGTGTTCCCCAGTAGGCTCCATGAAAAGAACTGGTTAAAATGGTTTCTCCAGACCCTAAGAAATCCAGTACAGTCCGGAAATCCATCGACTCATTCGTGAGCGTGGGTAGTCCCGGAACTTGGATCCGAAACTTTTTGTGGGAAAACACAACTACCTCATGCTGGGGAACTCGGGGGCGATCGAACTCCTGATGCATACAACTGACACAGGGAACCCAATTTAAACCGACTCCATAATCTCTAATTCCGAGCAAATCAACGGATTCAACATAAGGGCTATAGTCAAATTGGCTAAAGGTAAGAGATGGATCTTTATAACTTTGTTGTCCGACTCCCCAAAAAATAAACTTGCCTTGATTTACATAATTTTTAAGATGCTGGATTCCTCCCAGAAACCGAGGAAATAATAGTCCCCCTCCCCCCAGAATCAGATGTTGATCCGGGAGTTTCTCTTGGGGTAAATCATCAATATCTTTGGCTTCGGTTTGGAATCCGGGAAAGTCAAAGTACAAAAGAGGAGAAGAAAACAAATCACCGATATTGATGGAATGCCGAACATGATAGTTGACAAGATGAGACACTGAATTAATCACTCCTTTAGAGGGAACATGAATTCGGGATTAAAATTAGTTTTGGAAGTATTCAGCAACCACAGCTTGAATTTCTGCAATAAATTTTTCCGTAGAGAAGAGAGATTGCTGTTTTTTCAAGGATTCAAGTAGAGCCATCTGGCGATCGGGCTGTTTGAGAACTTGGACAATTTTCTCCACGGCATTGGCATTGTTATTATCAAATAGCAATTCATCATGGTGAGCGCCGACAATTTCTACCTGTCCCCCTTTTTCTCGAACAAAGGGAATCATCCCTGCTTTGACCATTTCTGCAACGGAGATTCCAAAAGGTTCGGGCTTACGGTGGATGCCGTAACGACAGCGTGCAATCACCTGGAGATAATCTTTATACGGCAGGTCTTGATAAACTGTAATCCAGTCAGAATTTTTATCTGCAAGCTGCATAATTTTCTGTTCATAGGACTGCTTATAAGTGCCGCCACCCCCTCCGGTGATATGTAATTTGACATCAAAGCCGCGATCGCGCACCGCCTGCAAAATTTCAATCACTAGATGAGTCTGCTTTGCCGCAACAATTCTACCGCTACAGAGAAATGCATCCTCTTTTTCCTCCCAGGGAACGACCTCCACTTCCCCAATGACTGGAGGATAGATGACCCGAGACTCAATGCCATAGGCTAATTTAATTCTATCCGCAGTGTAGTAGGAATTTGCTAAGGACTGATTCTGTTTGAGCTGGTCCATCGAAAATCCCGAGAACTTCATCATTAAACGAGTCCACCCTTTATTTTTATGGGGTTGCGGATCGACGACATGAACCCAGTGGAGGTACTGAATTCCTACTCGTCCCATATCCAACGCATTATAGGTTGAAAAGACTAAATCATATTCAGTATTCATCGATTTGAAAGCGCGGACTGCCCAATGATTAAGGGCCGATTTTATTCGCGGGTTGTTGGCTATTAACCGATCAATGAGACTCGGACTTAGGGATGACGGTAGCATTGGCTGAACCGTGAGGTTTTTTTGTTGCGCTAAATGTGTATTGTAAAGAATATCTAATCGGTGTAAATCTGGTGAAGTTAGGGTAAACAGGGTGACGTTATAGTGAGGGACTAAAGCCTCTAAAATCCATAGACTGACAGATTCAGCGCCTCCCCCCAAAAAATAAGGATGCCAGACTGCGACCTTTTTCAAATTATGCTTGGACTGATTCATGGTGTTGGTGATGGGTTGGTAAAATCAAGAAAGCAACGTGATGGTTCAAACAAGGTTACCGGATTTTTCCTAGAGGTCAACTCTATAGATTGTAAACTGTCAGAGCTTCTTTTGGGAAATAGGGAATTTTCATGTTTTCCAATGCTCCAAGTCCTGATCAAGGGATTCACAGATGTCTTAATCGCAGGAGATGGCTTCAAGGAATCCGGCTGGAGGCTTGCGATCGCTGGCGGTAGCGCTTATCATAATGATGATAGTAACCTGGGACAACAATGGGGTCGGTAGAAGATTAATCTGCCCCGATTGCCGAGTCAGGTCATCGTAGTAGAGGAGCCGTACCACAATTTGAGGTCCTGCTCCAGGGCTAGGGCAGCATTGCACGGGTGAAATTTCTGTTAAGGACTCGGAGCGTTACTCTTCCAGGAATAAAACAAATGGCCGATCGCCTTGACTGGATTTTTCAGCATTTCGATGAAGCTAACCCAGGGAGAATTAGAGAGAGAAACTGTTTATAGAACGCTCTATTTGGGAGGCGATCGCAGCAATTTTTAACCCTATCAGGGATGGCTTCTTGATAATACCCCGGATTATCCCCGGTTATGGCCTAACTAAAACACAGTTTAATCTATCTCAGCCACGTTTTACTCAAACAAGGGGAAATTAAGGTGAAAAGACAAATTAAAGACTGGTTCAAGTCTAATCTACCGGGATTAGCCGACCTTGCTAAATCATGGAAGTACAAGCTAAAAGCCATAGTATGGCCCGAGAAATCAATTGTTTACTACACCGGGAGAACCGCCGAAAAATGGACACCAGAAAGCCTAAAACGAGGATTAGCGGGTGCTCAGACTGGGGTTGTTTATCTAGCTAGAGAATGGGCAAAGCAGGGGTATAAGGTCAGGGTTTACAATTACTGCGGGGACGGGGAAGGACTCTATGACGGGGTAGAATATCGGAATTACGACCAATTCAATCCTTGGGATACCTTCGATACGCTGATTATTTGGCGCAACAAAGCTGTGCGGATGCTGGATTTACCCATAAAGGCCAATAAAATTTTACTCGAACTGCATGATGTTCCTTATAATATTGAAGATTTTACAAAAGAACGACTTGATCGCGTTGATAAAATTTTTGTAAAATGTCAGTTTCACCGGAATTTATTGCCCAAAGTGCCTGATAAAAAATTTGCGATTATCCCCAATGGAGCGGATCGGTTTTTATTAGAATTGAGTGAATATCCCAAACAACTAAACAAACTGATATACGCTTCTAATTACGAGCGAGGATTGGAGTCTATGCTGCGGTACGGGTGGCCTCTTTTAAAGAAGGAAAGTCCAGAGGCAACGTTAGAGATTTATTATGGATGGCAGTTTTTTGATGAATCGTATAAACGCAATCCAGAAAAACAAGCGTGGAAACAGAAAATGATAGAATTAATGAATCAAGCCGACGTCACGGATCACGGCAGAACAGGGCAAGACAAACTGGTAGAAGAAAAATCAACGGCGGCTATTCATTACTATGGTTGTACTTATCAAGAAGTAGACTGCATTTCGGTGCGTGAGTCGGCAATGGTCGGTTGCGTACCCGTTACTACAGATTTCGCCGCTTTAGCGGAAAAATCCTATTGCCTGAAAATTGCCGGGGATCCGTTTGCGCGAGAAACTCAAGAAGCGATCGCCCGCCAGATCGTAGAATTATTAAAAAACCCGGACAGGTTAGAGCAAATTCGGCAAGATTTTCAGGAAAAAGTCAAAGGAGAAACTTGGGATAATATTGCTCAACAGTGGTTACGAGAGATGACCCGGAACACTCCGAGTTAGTCTCCTCGGAGAAAATCACGAATCGTTACTCCTAAACTAGAGCAAAGGACATCACAGCACATCGGAATTTCTAACCCCGGTTAATTCTTCTTAGAAATAAGAGAGCGCAAGCGAGTCCGCAATCCGAGGCGATTTCGTCCAGACTGGATATTTTTTCGCCAATCTTTCGTTTCAACGGCCAGAGAACGGCGGGTTAAAAATACTTGCCGCGTCAAATTTGATGAATTAGACCAGCGATGGTATGCCGGAACGACCACATCGGTGAGTAAGTTTTTCCAGCGGAGGATGAGGGTTTCCGGGGTGGTTTCTTGAGCGCGAATTTTGCCGTTTTCTACCATTGCGTGACGCAGATGGGTATCATCGCGAAGCCGGACTAAGGCGGCGATCGCCTCGGATTGGGACTTGACTTCGATATAATCTAATTTGCTTTTGCGTTCGGCACGGTAGGCCGAATCTACGCCAATAATGGCCGGGACTCCTGCGTGCCAAGCATTATAAAGTTTGGCGGCGGGTTTCCAATGGTAGTCCGATGGGCGATTAAAACTGCGAACGGCGAGAATGGCATCGATTTGGCTATAGTCATTCCAGCGATCGCGCGCCGAAATCACCTGCCATTGCAACCCTAACTCTTGGAGTTTTTCCCGCCAGGATGGGTCGAGTAGTTCCGGTGCTAAATTCATTTCCCGACCCACATAAGCAATGTTTTCAAATCGATCGACCCGAGAGGCATCCCTGGGAATCGCCCCGGGTTGGGGCCAATAAGGCATAAAATAAATCTCCCCAGGAAATAAAATGCGATCGCCGAGCAATCGATAGGGTTTTAACAACTCCTGAGAATTTTGGACCAGATGCACCTGAGCAAAGGGATGTTGACCCTCATCTCCTTGTACACAAACCAGCAGTAATTTAGACCCGGGTTGTAAATCCTCCGGGAGGGTTTTGCGATATCCCAAGACGATTCCTTCCGTGGGAATTGTGCCAATTAATGTACAAGGAAACCCACTCGCTTTCAGATGGAGATAGGTTTGCAATATCCAGCCATAAGTTCCGGTAGAGGTGGATTGAGCTATGACTTCTTGGTAGGATTCCGGACTTTCGAGCAGGTTGCCAATAGGCCAATCGGCTTCGGGAAGGTAAAAATAAATTGGGGGGAAATTATTATTCATGGCGATGCAGAAGAATAGGAAGAGTAAAAAACTAACTTCTATGGGAGCAAGCTATGATTAACTCAATTTTACAGCCAATATTGGACTTTCAAATCGTAATAACCGGCCTGTTCGGGAGGGTAGAATCCCGCTTCCACTTTTTCAACAAGTTTTGGCAAAGCTGCTAGAAATTCTGGGCTGCGATCGGTTGGATGAATCGTCCAGGCTTTTGGTGAATCCATCACTGCTCGCACGTAATCAGTTTGCTCTAAGCGTTGCGATACCATGACTTCCCACGAATCTAGTTGGCCTTTTTTCCTCCAGTTGTTTAACCGGGTTTTTACTCCCGTGGGCAGATAATTGAGAAATTTGTTTTTATAAGAGCGCCAAATAATCGGGAGGGGGAGCATCTGCTCGAATCGTTTGCAGTCAATTAAATAGACCCGACTGCTAAAAAACTTGAAGCGATAAAAGCCATCGGGATCGCGATCGTATGGGACTTTTTGCCACAAATTTCCATCCGCAGTGGGTGGCCCCGTCAGGGGTCGTACCGCCATCACTTCGGGGTGTTCCTGCAACAACTTGATTCCTTCCTCAATCCAGCTATAACCTGGTTCTGTATGCAGGAACATATCACTATCAAAATGAACGAGGTAGTCACTTTTGGGGTTTTCGATGGAAAAAATTGTGCCTAAAATCGGATAACCCTTATAGTTGTGGGTTTGGCGAATGGGGCTGCCAAAATGCTGACGATAAACCCTGTTGCGATAGTTTTCAGAGTAGTCTATATCGACGACCCGATCAATGACACCTGCTTGGACTAACTGCTCACAGCAATCCCGCAGTTGTTCCATTGTGCCGATCCCCGGACGATTGACTTTATCTCCGGATAAAGGGGCCGTATCCACCGCTAATAGGCGATCGCTAAAATTGAAGTTACACCCTCTGACGATATGAGGAATCATCTGCATCATAAAGGGTAGATCAGTTCGGGCCGCTAGAATCGAAAGGGAACAACTCGCAGACATCATTTATTTTATTTCCTCGCTGGATTCCAATTCGGGGTAAAGGTTCGTTCTATTTTATGCTAGGACTCGTTACAGTAGAGGGAAGACAACCGGGTTTGTTTACAGAATCTTCACAAAAAATTTCCTAATGAAGTTAGGAAAGCCAGTTTCTTGTCCGATTTTATCTAATAGCTATCCCTGTAGCCTAGTTACCTAGGATCGGCAATTGGCGGAGGGAACTGGCTAATGGGGAGCCACTAAAGATTCAAGGAATTTATCCAAATCCGCAAGTCAGATGTTATTTATAATTAGCCTAGGGTTAAACCTGCTTTATCTTATAAACTGTCAGGTACAGAAATCTAGGGGGGGTAGGCAAAGCATATAGAACACTCTCCAACCCGATCGCCTCAAAGTCGCTTTGTGGTTAATCGTTCCTGTGCCTCTCGATTGTAGCGGAAAAGTTGCGTCACGGCAAGTTGGCGCTTCTGAGGTTATAGTACAATCAGAGACAATACATATTGTGGGGCTAAACTGCCTCAGTTGAGTGGGGATCCAGGATCGTCAATCAGCGGGTAGGGCGATCGCAACCCGAGTCCAAGGTTATCACTACTGCGGTGTTGGCGAGTTTTCTTGACAAATACCGCAGCAACCCGTAAAGCCATCGCATTTTTCGAGGGCAGTAGAGTGCGCCCACTCATTCTACTTAAGATGCACAGTTCGTCTGATTTGTCTGGTTCTCGCTTTCAGCGATGATGTTCGTTGATGATGTCCGTTGAACGGTGAAAGCAGTAAGTGCGATTAATAAAATCTATGATGCGTCTGAATCTTCGTTTTGCCTCCAGCTAAAAGCCGGGAAACTGACAGTGCGATTGCTTCAGAATCCCAATAATTTGGTAATCTAATAGATCATCGTTTCAGTTTAGCTACTCCATCGATTAAATTTGTTTACGCGCCAGTTACCCAGACAGGAAATACTCAATGTCTCCCACTCAATTTCTCCTCAATTACGCTAGA
>NZ_JAFLQW010000448.1 GCF_017313335.1 Phormidium pseudopriestleyi FRX01
TCGAAGATTGGATAGACCAACTGCCTAACCCCACAGAACAAGACTCTGCCCATTAACATGGGCGCGAAAGGGTTCGCTACATCCCACGCTTAAAAGACGTGGGTTTTGCTCCCCTCTCGAACTCTCCCGCTCTATAAAAGCCTAGGGGTGGGTGGGACGACTGACGCGCTGACGTAACTCAAAGCGATCGCCGTGACACAGAATATGTAAGCGCATATTGTACAAACTCAAGGGGTCTGTGGCTCCCACTTGTTGATCGTTCGTCGCGAAAGCAGAACCGGGATCGACGATGGTCACGGTGCCTTTGCCAATCACTTCAATGACGCCATCGCCTTGAAACATGGCGCAAGTATCTTCGTCAATGCCGATGCCGAGGCGGTCTGGATGAGAGGCGATCGCCGAGAGGAGCCTTGCCATGCGATTCCGGTTATGGAAATGCTGGTCCACAATCACATCAGGCAGAATTCCCAATCCCGTTGCCATATCAACTAAGGAGCGATTCGGCGATTCTCCACTGCCTCCCCCGGCAATCATGTGATGTCCCATCACTGCGGCACCGGCACTGGTTCCTGCCAAAACAATTTTTCCTTCCCGGACCTTCATTCTAACCTTTTCCATCAAAGGCGTATCCGCGACTAAGGCGCAGAGTCGGAGTTGATCTCCGCCCGTCATAAAGACTCCCGTACATTCTTCCATGTACTCTTGCCACTTCGGGTCCTCTCCCTGGGTCCTTTCGCGAATATCTAGCAATTCTATGCTGGTGGCACCCATCTCCTCAAAGATCTTCTGATATCGGTCCCCGATCGCCGAGGGTTCCCGCGAAGCACAAGGAACGATCGCAATTTTCGCCTTGATTCCTCCAGCACGAGTAAAAAACGTATGCAGGATCTCGCGGCCATGAACTTTGTCTTCCGCACCGCCAATCACCATTACAGTGCTTTTAAGTGTTTGGGGCATCTTCTGTTGTAGGGATTGAGTGTCTAACTGTAGCATGGGTGGTCTTGCTATTGGCCCTTATTTTTTGTACGTTTCGATCCTTCCCCAAGCGCAGGGCTTTAGAGGGCATTCTTGTCCGTTTTTGCATCACCGGATGGGCAATCTTACGCCCAAGTGCGGACCCAGGGTCAGGGAGTTTAATTTTCTCACGTTTTTTACGATTCCACGGTTTTTTTTCCCGTGCTGGCTGAATCCCTGGGCTAGTTGGCGATCGCCCCGCTTACTTGCTTCCAGGATTTTTGCCCGTTTTTACCGGGTCAGCGCGGGTGCTTATTCAGTCGATATAATGGCAAAAATGGCAAAAATGGCAAAAATTTAGAATTCAAACATCACCCCCGAAAGGTATTTTCCTCAATAGTGGCGTGCCCGTGGCAAAGATAACAGCAGGGTAAAGCATTAGGCTAAGGCGATCGCCTCTACGGAATCAGGGAGAGATTCCCAACCTCGGGTAGCTTGGATAGTCGGACCTATAATAAAAGATTGTGTCCGCTCCCTTGTTTGTCCCTGTGCGAATAGATATTATCACGTTATTTCCCGATTTTTTTACCACCCCACTGCAATCTTCCCTCCTTGGGCGCGCCCTTGCTAACCAGATTGCTACAGTCAATCTCGTTAATCCTCGCGACTTTACGACGGATAAGCATCGTCGAGTCGATGATGAACCCTATGGCGGGGGAGTCGGAATGGTCATGAAACCTGAACCTTTGTTTGCAGCGGTCGAATCCTTACCCATCCTCCCTCGCCGCGAGGTGATTTTTCTCAGCCCCCAAGGGCAACCGATGAATCGTAACCTGTTCTGGGAATTCGCCCAAAACGTCGATCAACTTGTCTTGATTTGCGGACATTATGAAGGCATCGATGAACGGGTGATGAATATCGTGACTCGGGAAGTCTCCCTAGGAGATTTCGTCCTAACCGGAGGAGAAATTCCCGCCTTAGCCTTACTTGATGGGGTCGTCCGCCTGCTCCCCGGAACCGTGGGTAAGCCTGAATCCCTAGAAGCTGAAAGTTTCGAGGACGGTTTGCTGGACTATCCCCACTATACCCGTCCGGCCCAATTTCGCGACTGGAAAGTACCGGACGTTTTACTCTCGGGACATCATGGTAAAATTGAGGAATGGCGCAAAGCACAACAACTGCAACGCACTCGCGATCGCCGCCCGGACCTCCTCCAAAACCTCGACAATCTGTCAGTAAAAGATGACAATTCCTCGGGGGATAGGCTATGACTAAATAAATAAAGCTGGGTTTTCAGCCATGCATAAATTTAATCTCACCTTAGCCACTCTCCTGTGCCTCTTGCTCTTTAATGAAGTCAAGATTAACCCCTCGACTCGCCCAATGGGAGAGTGGATAGAGGTTCAATCCACTGCTTTAGCCCGCACCGGAGGACGAAGCCGGGGGGGGTCTTTTAGTCGCCCCACCCCCTCCCGTTCCACCCCCTCCCGTTCCACTCCCTCCCGTTCTACCCCCTCCCGTTCTACCCCCTCCCGGACCACCAATCCTACTCCTAGCCGTTCGGCCCCCAGTTCCAGTGGTTCCGGTAGTAGCAACACCCCCTCGCGCCCGAACAATCCCCCGCCCACAGATTCCACTCCCAGTCGCGGCAATACGGGAGGACGAGCAAGGGGCGGTTCCTTCGAGGCGCAACCCACTCCGGCACCCACTCGAACACCCACTCTGGCACCCACTCCAGTCCCCCAAACCACTTCCCCATCCAGAGGCGGAACGGTGGTGATCCCAGTGCCCGTTCCCGTCCCGCAACCTTACTATCCAACTCCCCAATACAGCGATCGCCCGTATCAAGATTCTGCTGGAACCGGACTCAAACCCGCCCCAGTCGTCCCCCCAACTTATGTCCCCAGTACCACCGCACCGGCAACCACCCAACCCATTCCAGGCGCACCTCAGTCTCCGCAATCGGGCTATGCCGGGACCCAATCTGCTCGAAATAATCGCTTTCCCTGGAAATTTTTACTGTTTTTACTGATCACCGGAGGGGCGATCGCTGCCATCTGGTGGATTCGTTCTAAACGTGCAGCCACCGCAGTTTCAGAACTCGAAAATGATATTGTCACCGTGACAAAATTGCAGGTTGCCCTATTAGCTTCCGCCCGAAAAATTCAATCCCATCTCACCGATTTAAGCCTCAGTGCCGAACTCGATACTCCCGAAGGATTGACTGAATTTTTACGAGAATCTGCCTTATCCTTACTCCGCCATCCTGAATATTGGACTCATGTTCAAACCCATTCGGAAACTGTTAAGAGTCGGGAAGAAGCAGGCCGAGTTTTTGAGCAATTATCGATTCAAGAACGCAGTAAATTTAGTGCAGAAACATTCAGTAACGTTGGGGGTAAAATTCGGCATCATCAATCCCGCCCCCAATCCGAAGGGGACCCCGCCTCTTATCTTGTGGTGACCCTCCTCCTGGGAACGGAAGATGATCACCCGTTATTTGGCCCCCTCCATTCTGCGGAAGAACTGCGATCGGCCCTGCAACAAGTCGCCGCCATCACCCCGGATTATCTCTTGGTGTTTGAGTTACTCTGGAGTCCCCAGGAAGCCACGGATAGTTTGAGCTATGATGACTTGCTAACTCAGTATAGTGACATGGTTCAAATTGGATAAGCGGCAGTCCCAAGGGAAATCCATGCAGGGCAACAACCGGCGGGGGATTTATGCCCAGGGGTTGTTGCTTTTAAAAGCGGCATTTGTATAACATTCAAACCAATCTACCTAGGATAAATATCAATGCTCAATCCAGAACTAAATAACGATATCGTCACCGTAACCCAACTTCAGATCGCTCTTAGTGCTGGAGGGAGTTCGATTCAATCTCAATTATCGAACTTGAGTCTGAAAGCCGACACGAAAACCCCTACCGGATTATATGAATTACTAGAAGTTACCCTAGAACAGTTTCTCGAAAACGCCCTCTATTGGACTCATCTTTTAGGCAGTTCGGAAACTTTCGAGAGTCGCGAGGCAGCCGAAGCGGTATTTGAAAGATTATCCCTTCAGGAACGGGGTAAATTTAGTGCGGAGACCCTCAGTAATGTGGAGGGAATCATTACCCAAGCTGATCAACCGGCAGTAATTCAGGACAGAGGAGAAGCTGCTTATGTGGTGATTACGTTGCTGCTGGGGACGGCACATGATAGCCCGTTATTTTCTCAAATTGATACGATCAGTGCGATGAAAACAGCCCTGAGTCAATTGCGATCGCTCTCGTCGGACTATCTACTCGTCTTTGAACTGCTGTGGAGTCCCCAAGCTCAAACCGATACCCTCTCGGTGCAGGATATGGCAACTTACTATGGCAATATGAAGGCGATCGCATGAGATGACCCCGGATCCCTGGGGGACAAGAAACCGGATTTCTATAGCAATCCTAAATGATTTATGACATATATAGCTCCCCTCTCCCCCTTTGGGAGAGGGGTTGGGGGTGAGGGTCTTCCACAACTGATTTAGGATTGCTATAGCAGCATCTGGCGTTGTTAAAAAAATTGAACAAAGAAACCCGGTTTCTGACAGGTTTCTGACCCTGTAGTGAGTAACAACAAGCCGGGTTTCTACCAACAACAAATGACCAACAACCAATGACCAACAACAAATGACCAACAACAAATGACCAACAACAAATGACCAACAACCAATGACCAATGACCAATGACCAATGACCAATGACCAATGACCAATGACCAACAACCAATGACCAATTCACCAAACAATACATCCAGGAACTGTTAAGGCAATTAGGTCAAACTGAAACCAGCAAAACTATGGCTTCAGAACGGCGAGAAATTGACATATTTTTCACGCCCAACCCGGGGAAAACATCGCCGATGCCAGTCACCTAGGCTTACTGGGAAGATTAGCGACAACTCCAGCGGTGTTTGAGCCCTTTAGCAATCCGGTTAAACCCAGAGAAATTCGCAGTTGTCTAGTTAAACTCTTAGATATCAAGGCAGAATTTGAACGTCAAGCCATCCGGGAAAAAAGACGGCTTACTCCCGCA
>NZ_JAFLQW010000289.1 GCF_017313335.1 Phormidium pseudopriestleyi FRX01
GTATTCCCAGAACCATAAATCTTGTAAACGTCTTTGAGTTCAACGATCGCCGATTTTTGTTCCGGACTCTGTAAAGTGGATTGGAGTTGATTTTGAGAGTTCATAATAATCTCTACTTTAGTAAATTCACAAATGACCAATGACAAATGACCAATGACAAATGACCAATAACAAATGACCAATAACAAATGACCAATGACAAATGACCAATAACAAATGACCAATGACAAATGACCAATAACAAATGACCAATGACAAATGACCAATGACCAAATTCAATTACTCACTTCTTAAGGCTACAATCGGGTCAAGTTGGGCTGCACGACGGGCAGGAACCACGCCAAAAAATAAGCCGATGCCTCCAGAGACACTGGTTGCCAAGGCGATCGCCATTCCCGAAACTCCCGCCTCAAAGGGCGTAACTAGGGAAATCAAAAAAATCCCCCCCATCCCAATGCCAATGCCGACTGCACCCCCCGCCACCGATAGAATCACTGCTTCTATGATGAACTGAATTAAAATATCTTGCTGAGATGCCCCGATCGCCTTGCGCAACCCAATCTCCTGAGTCCGTTCCGTCACCGATACCAACATAATATTCATGATACCAATCCCCCCCACCAGCAGGGAGATGCTCGCTACCGCTGTTAGTAACACCGTTAACGCCCCGGTAATCGCATCAAAGGTATTCATTAAATCTTGCTGATTCTGAACGAAAAAATCATCTTCCTCCGTAATTCGATGGCGCAGACGCAGCAAATTTTCAATCTGAAACTGAGCCATTCCCATCCCTTCTTCATTGGCGACCCTCACCCAAATGAACGAGAGCGGCAGTCCATAAGGCGATTGTCGTCCCAGGATTCTATTTGCCATCGTCGTGATCGGAATTAAGGCTGTTTCGTCGTAGTTCGTCCCAAAGGATGCTCCTTTGGGTTTCATCACCCCAATCACTTCTAGACTGACATTTTTGATTCTAACTTTTTCTCCAACGGGGTTGGTATTACCAAATAAAGCAATCGCTAAATCTGAACCTAGCGCTACCACTGGATTGCTGCGCTGAACATCTAATTCATTGAAAAATCGTCCGGTTTCTACCTCAAAGTTGCGGACCGTCAGAAAATCTGGCATAGTGCCAAATATCAATGCTGAAAAGTTTTGATTGCCATAGCGCACCAGTTCGCTGCCGTTGAGTTCTGAGGAGACCCCATTAATGCCCGGAACTTGGGAGGCGATCGCCTTGGCATCGTCCAAGACCAAGGTTTGTGGCGGTCCTCCTAATCTTCGGCTATTCCGATTCCCTGGGGCAATAATCAATACATTAGTTCCCAATGATTCTATTTGTCCGCCAATAAAATTTTGCGCGCCTGACCCGACCCCCACGGTAGCAATTACTGCAGCATTCCCGATAATAATCCCCAACATAGTCAGGGTACTGCGGGTTTTGTTCGCCACTAGGGTTTTAGTGGCCATTTCTAGGCTTTCCCAAAGGTTCATATTTCTCTATCCTTCCCCTAAAATAAATTTTTGATGTTTTCAGCGTGATCTCCCCTAAAACACATTTTATTCCGACCTAAAAATATAAAGATGCAGTAAAAGCCGGGATGATTTTATTTCCAGTTGGACGGCATCCAGATGAGAATTATCTTGGCTTTTATCAAGAAAATGCAAGGGCTGCCAATCTGGAGAAATGTCCCAGGGTTTTCCGTGAAACTTGACCGAGTTTATTGAGGAGCTCGCCAAATTTTAATGGTTTGGTCGGCACTGGCACTGGCAAGGGCCTGTCCATCGGGACTAAAGGCAACGGAGAGAACTCGCCCTTGATGATTGTTAAAGAGGGTTCGGAGGGAACCGTTGGCGACATTCCACAGGCGCAGGGTGCGATCGGCACCCCCACTGGCCAGCAGTTGACCATCGGGACTAAATGCTACTGCTAAGACCCAATCCGCATGACCCGTTAAGGTGCTTTTCAAAGACCCGGTGTTGACATCCCATAATTTGATGGTGTGATCGGCACTGGCACTGGCGAGGGTTTGTCCATCAGGACTAAAGGCGATCGCGGTAATCGGGCTAGAATGCCCTTCAATGGAGCGCCACCTTCTGCCATTGGGCATTCTCCAAAAGCGGATGGTGTTATCGTATCCCCCACTCACCAGGGTATTGCCATCAGGACTGACGGCGATCGCCCAGACAAAGCTGGAATGCCAGTTTAGGGTCCGCCTTTCTCGTTCCGTGGTGACATCCCACAGGATGATGCTGCGATCGGCACTGGCAGAGGCGAGGGTTTGTCCATCCGGGGTGAAGGTGACACCATGAACCGCAAAGGTATGACCCAATCGAGTCCCGGTTAAAATGCCCTGATTCACATCCCACAACTTGATGGTGAGATCCGTACTGGCACTGGCTAAAGCTTGCCCATCCGGACTAAAAGCGAGGGAATTCACATCAGCGGAATGTCCAAACAGGGTGCGAATCAATTCCCCACTCGTCCAATTCCAGAGATTGATCGTATTATCTCGACTGCCACTGGCTAGGATGCTGCCATCGGGACTAAATTTTAGGGTATTTACCCAACTGGTATGTCCGGAGAGGGTTTTGTCTAAAATAAAGCTGGGTCCGGATTGCGGGTTCAGGGTCTCGGTTGAGGGAGGCTCGATTTGGGAATGGGCCACTTGCGAGCGATCCTGGAGGGCGATCGCGAAGGTCAAACTCATTAAGCTAGACAGTAAAAACCACCGCCAAGATAATCTCATGTTCAGGGTCCGATCCTCTATATTTCTTTGGTTCGCGATCAAGAAGATACTCTTTTTTTTTGAAAAGTTCATCTTTAATCAATATTTATACCCTTAGAGGGGTTAGTTTTATGCGATCGGCTAGGTCTTCCCCCCCCTCCATCCCCCATTCCTTTGGTGGCCTTGCTGAGTAGGGAAAAGTTGGACAGATTTCCTTGATGCTCCGGCATCTCCCCCTACCTCCTTAAGTGTTTTTTCACCGGCGAACCTTGGCTATTTTTAGGAGACTTCATCACTTTTACCTATTTTTTATTCTACAATAAAAAGGTCAAATTTCAGCAAGTAAATATTTGGAGACATCTACAAAATATCTGACAATTCAGTTAATCCATTGAGTTTTATCCTCTCAAAAAACAGGGATAAATTCCCCCGCTAATTTGTTCATAAAATCTCTTTCAAATCCATGAAAAAATCCCCTGCTCATAACCGTTGGAGGCGTTTTCACAGGGAGGATGTGGATATTTTCAAGGGTCAGAATTGATGGATTGCCGGTTTTATTGGAGCGGAGGAATGGCATTTAGCTTAGGCATTGGGGAGGCGATCGCGTCTGGATTCAGTCCGCCACCCAGTTATTTCTTCACATAAAAAAAAGCCCCTCGAACATCGGAGGCTCAAAGGCAAGGGATTTAGTCCCTTTTCTCCACGGAATCACCGCAGAGCCAGGATGTCGCGCTAATTCCCTGTTGATGTTTATCAATTATAGATTTGAATGGACACAACTGGACTCGAACCAGTGACCCCCACGATGTCAACGTGGTGCTCTAACCAACTGAGCTATGCGTCCTTGCCAACAGTTTATAAATGTAGCACAAGGTATTTGAAAAAAGCAAGGGTTTTTTTCAAATTTGTTGAATTTCTTGTGAAATCCTGATGAGGAATCGATTTCCGCTAATTCATACACCCAAAAATTACAAATTGCCAACTGATTTTATGGAAATAAGGCCCCCATCACCATCAGAATGCAGGCCCTGTTAACTGACTATTTCTGGCGCTGTAGGAAATTTAAAAAAACACTTGCTTTTTTTAAATTTTTCCTATATTCTGTTTTATCATCACTAAACAACGGTATCTTGACCAATTTACCGGAGATTAAACCGAGGGGGGTATATGGATCATTGGCAACCGATCGCAGACGGAAAAAACCCCTGTGATCAGAACCGCAGATTAGGGAGTGGGGGGTTTAGGCAAGGGACCCTCGTCCGTTGGTGGAAAGAATTGTTTACCGATAACTGGAAGTATCGAGGAATCAAAAAATCGGTTTCATTGTTTCTGGTGGGACTCAGCTTGAGTGCAGCGATCGCCGCTTGTGGGGGTCCCACAGGAGGAGGCGGTGATACCGTCGAACTCACCCTAGTGTCTTATGCCGTCACTCGTGCAGCGTATGAACAAATCATTCCGCAATTTGCACAGCAGTGGAAAGAAGAACATAACCAAGAAGTCACCTTTACCCAAAGCTATGGCGGATCTGGGTCCCAAACCCGAGCCGTCATTGATGGATTAGAAGCCGATATCGTTGCCTTAGCGCTGGCATTAGATACCCAACAAATTGAAAAAGCCGGACTGATTCAACCGGGTTGGGAAGAAGAAGCCCCCAACAATGCGATCGTGCATAAATCCGTTGCCGCTTTAGTCACTCGACCTGGTAATCCCAAAGCCATTAACACTTGGCAAGACTTAGCCAAAGATGATGTAAGTGTCATTACCGCTAACCCCAAAACCTCTGGCGGTGCGCGATGGAATTTCTTAGGTCTTTGGGGTGCAGTCACCCAAACCGGAGGGAACGATACAACGGCTAATGAATTTACCCGTACAGTCTTCCAAAATGTCCCCGTCCTTCCCCGAGATGCTCGGGAATCCAGTGATGTCTTTTTCAAACAAGGTCAAGGGGATGTTTTGATTAACTATGAAAACGAAGTTATCTTAGCTAAACAAAACGGTCAAGACCTTCCTTATGTGATTCCCGAAGTTAATATTTCTATCGATAATCCCATTGCGGTTGTTGATACGAATGTGGATAAACATGGCACCCGGGAAGTCGCCGAAGCCTTCCTCCAATATTTATTTACCCCAACCGCTCAACGAGAATTTGCAAAAGTTGGCTTCCGGCCTGTAGATCCAAGCGTTGCTGCTGAATTTACCAATCAATTTCCGCCGATCCGAACCTTGTTCACCATTGCTGACTTAGGGGGATGGGATGCGGTTCAAACTAAATTCTTTGCTGATGGCGCTATCTTTGACAAAATTTTAAGCGGAGTTAGTCGATGAGCGTGCATTACAGTTCACGGAACAAAGAACCTGCTCATGGCCCCGATATAGCGGTTATTGAGCGGTGCCCCTAGAGTCGGCCATCTGAATTTTATTGCTAAAATACCGGGTCTTTCTTGAAAATGAGTCGCTTTTTATCCTGCAATTTCTTCATCCGGTGGGTGGTTGTTTTCCTATCGGGAATTAGCTTGAGTTTGGCGATCGCTGCCTGCACAGGTAATCCGGGTAATGGTAATCCCCTTGAACTGACCCTCGTCTCCTACATGGTGACCCCTTCTGCCTATCAAGAAATCATTCCCCAATTCCTAGAAACTTGGAATCAGCAGCACGATCGCAAGGCAGTGATTCGCCAAAGCTACGGCCCTTCCGGGACCCAAACCCGCACAGTTCTGCATGGACTCGATGCCGATGTTGTCGCCCTAGCTTTAGCCTTGGATATCCAACAACTGGAAAAAGCGGGATTGATTGAACCCGGTTGGGAAGAAGAAGCCCCCAATAATTCTATCGTTACCCGTTCTGTGGCAACCATTGCCACTAGACCCAATAATCCCAAAGGCATTCAAACCTGGGCGGATTTAGCGAAAGATGATGTACAGGTGGTCCTAGCTAACCCGAAAACCTCTGGGGGTGCGCGGTGGAGTTTTCTAGCGCTTTGGGGTTCCGTCATCCAAACTGGAGGAACGGCAGAGGAGGCGCGAGCCTTTACCCAGAAAGTGTATGAGAATGCAGTGGTTTTGTCTAAAGACTCTCGGGAAGCCACGGATGCTTTTGTAGGGCAACGCCAGGGAGATGTGTTGGTGAACTATGAAAATGAAATGATTTTAGCGGGATTGAACGATCGCCCCCTGCCGTACTTTGTCCCGGAGGTCAATATTGCGATCGAAAATGCTGTTGCGGTGATTGATGAAAATGTAGATAAACATGGGAATCGGGAACTGGCTGAAGCATTTGTCCGCTACTTGTTTACCCCCGAAGCTCAAACCGTTTTTGCTCGCTACGGGTTTCGGCCTGTAGAACCCACGGTAGAGAGCAACCAAGGCGATCGTTTTCCTGTGGTTAACACCCCATTTACCATTGAAGATTTGGGCGGATGGGATACCGTACAACAACAGTTTTTTGACGAAGGGGCAATTTTTGATGAGATTCAAGCTAATTTATACCGTCCCTAAAATCTGAGCAGTTTGAAAGGCATCTGTTCAATCAGATGAAGCTCTCACATCAAGCCTTTTATTGACTTTACCCCGCAAGTTTTAATCATGGGAATCTTAATTCAGGACGTTTCTAAAAATTTTGGTTCATTTTTAGCCATTGACCAGGTTAATCTCGACATTAAAAGTGGATCTCTTCTGGCTCTTTTAGGACCTTCTGGGTCTGGCAAATCTACCTTACTGCGACTGATTGCCGGACTAGAACCACCGGATCAAGGTGAAATTTATTTAACCGGAGAGAATGCGACTAAAATCCGTGTCCAAGAGCGAAATATTGGCTTTGTGTTTCAGCATTATGCGCTGTTTAAACATATGACCATTCGTAAAAATATTGCCTTTCCCCTAGAAATTCGTAAGGTTTCCAAGCCCCAAGTTCGTGAGCGGGTGGAGCAGTTGTTGGAGTTGGTTCAACTCCAAGGGTTAGGCGATCGCTATCCGGCGCAACTCTCTGGGGGTCAACGCCAGCGGATTGCGTTAGCCAGAGCCTTAGCCGTACAACCCAAAGTTTTGTTACTGGATGAACCCTTTGGTGCATTAGATGCCAAGGTCCGTAAAGAACTACGGGCTTGGCTACGACAGTTGCATGATGAAGTTCATGTCACCACAGTTTTTGTCACCCACGATCAAGAAGAAGCGATGGAAGTCGCCGATGAAATTGTGGTGATGAACAATGGTCGGGTGGAACAAGTGGGGACAGCCAGCGAAATCTATGATCAACCCGCCAGCTCGTTTGTAATGAGTTTTATTGGTCCGGTGAATGTTCTTCCAATTAATTCAGGACTTTGTACAACTCAGGCTCCTGTTTCACCCTCGGATAAAATATTTTTGCGTCCTCATGATTTATTAATTAAAACCAACCCGGAACCTGATTTTGTTTCGGCAAAGGTAACGCGCTTGGTTCACTTAGGATGGGAAATCCAAGTGGAATTGGTCTTAGAATCTGGGTCAATCTTGACGGCGCAATTAAGTCGAGAGCGTTTTGATGAACTTCAATTTGAAGCGAACCAGTGGGTTTATGTGAAGCCTAAAGAAACCAGAATATTTCCCGGAATATTGGAGTATAAATGAGATTTTCAGTAACCTAGTTATTTTTAAGCGCTTCGTTTTCTCTAGAATTTGAGTTCAGATTTTTCTGAGCTTTTCAAAAATACTAGAGTTCCCTGCCTGTCAAATTCTATTAAAATTTAGGGTCATTCATTTTGGTTATCTTATGGGTATTTCCTTAAATAAGCATCACAAAAATTTACTAACCTCTCTCAATGGCCTACTCAATTTATCTTGGCCTTGGCGGATCACGATTGGCTATCTGAGCATCATGCTGTTACTGCCGATGAGTGCTTTGTTGTGGATGTCGGCGACAAAAGACCCCAGTGAATTTTGGCGAATTGCAACCAGTCCGGTAGCCCTATCTGCTTATGATGTCACCTTTGTTACCGCTTTTGTTACTGCGTTAATAAATGGCGTATTTGGGACTTTAATTGCTTGGGTTTTAGTGCGCTATGATTTTCCTTTTAAGCGGATTATTGATGCAGCCATTGATTTGCCCTTTGCCTTGCCAACAGCGGTGGCCGGTTTGACGATCGCCACGGTTTATAGCCCAACAGGTTGGATTGGTTCCCTGCTTGCACCCTTTGGTATTCAAATTGCCTTTACCCGGTTAGGAGTAGGCATTGCCATGTTATTTATCTCCCTTCCGTTTGTAGTGCGAACCGTACAACCTGTTTTAAGGGAACTAGAAGTAGAAGTCGAAGAAGCCGCTTGGAGTTTGGGCGCTTCTAACTCTCAAACCTTTTGGCGAATTATTATTCCCCAGTTGATTTCACCGATTTTAATTGGAGTTGCCTTGGGATTTTCCCGGGCGGTGGGAGAGTATGGTTCGATTGTGATTGTAGCGTCAAATATTCCGTTTAAGGATTTAATCGCCCCGGTTTTAATTTTTCAACGGTTGGAACAATATGACTACTATGGGGCAACAGTGATTGGCGTCGTACTATTAGCGGTTTCTTTAGCGATGTTATTCGCAATTAATCTCGTGCAAGCTTGGGGAAGACGTTATGCTTAAACCGATGAGTGATGATCCGGCACAGAAGAGTGGCAATTCACAAAAGCAAGAAAAATGGGTCCAGAGGATTGCCATTGGGGTGGCGATCGCCTACTTAGGGTTGGTTCTGTTCATTCCAGCATTTAATGTCTTTTATCAAGCCTTTAGAACCGGGTTCGGCCCCTTTTTTACCAATTTTAGGGACCCCAATTTTTTACAGGCGATTCAGCTAACTGTCATCGTTGCAGCAATTGTACTCCCAATTAATACCATCTTTGGATTATGTGCCGCATGGGCGATCGCCCGCCATAAAATTCCCGGTCGAGCGTTCATTGTCAGCATCATTGACTTGCCATTTTCCATCTCACCCGTTGTCGCTGGGTTGATGATTGTTCTGCTTTATGGACGAAATGGGTGGTTTGGTCCCCTGATTCAATCCGCCAACATTCAGATTATTTTTGCCTTACCCGGAATCGTGATTGCCAGTTTATTTGTAACCCTCCCCTTTGTCGCTCGTTCAGTGATTCCCGTGTTGGAGGAAACGGGACCCGAACAGGAAGAAGCCGCAAAAACCTTGGGCGCAAATGATTGGCAAATCTTCTGGCGGATTACTTTACCAAATATCCGCTGGGGATTACTCTATGGAGTCATTTTAACCAATGCCAGAGCAATGGGCGAGTTTGGTGCGGTTGCCGTCGTCTCTGGCAACTTGATTGGAAAAACCCAAACGTTACCGTTATTTGTAGAGGAAGCTTATAAGCAGTATCAAACCCAGTCGGCATTTTCCGCAGCAGCATTGTTAGCTTGTCTGGGATTGATCAGTTTAGTGGGGAAAGAAATTTTAGAGCGTCAACAGGGGGGTTCGAGGCGAATTGGCACTCGCAAAGCTTGAGTTTGTTCTGGGCGATCGCCCGGTAACTCCCAACGCTCAACTCTTGACCTTTTAAATTGGCTTTAAGCGGGTTACTTTGACTTTTTGTCCCTTTTAAACTCTTAAAAAAAACAGGGTTCTAAAATCATTCTGGCTTCGGTTAAATGCCGAAGTTTTTTCTGCTTATCCCCAATATTTCGCCCCTGTAAAGGGGCGTTAAAGGAGATTTATAGATTTTAGGACTCTTCTTGAGGACCGAACACCATCTGGAGCAACATGGGTTCACCCCCCTCTTCGTGATAGCGATCGGCCCACTGGCGGATGACTTCATCCAACTCTTCCATCGCTTGGTCCATGCGATGAGAGGGAATATCCAATTCCTCCAACAGCCGCATCGTTTTCGGTTGCCGTTCTGCCCAATCCTTCATCAGGCGGAAGTAGCGCGCCGTATCCTCCACCATGACGTAGGTGCGCTCTTGGTCATCTACGGGAGAATAAGAGGCCCGAGTCAGGGCGTAAAAGGGCATTCCCCAAGGGGAATTAATCCGCGTCACTGTTCCCGAGTAAACCAACCGCCGCTTGATATGTTCTGCTAAGGCTTCACTCAGAGGCATCCGTCTGTCTGGCGAAAAGTCCTCCTGCGATCGCGCGTGCAGAAACTCAATCAATTCCATAAACTGGAAGGAGTTGATCAGTTGAGCATCGGGAATATTATTCGGAAGTTGACGCTCAATTTGACGTTTTTCTTCACTCGTCAAATTGTTTCCCGGAATCCGAGGCAGCCCAGGTCTCCACGAATACTGTTCCAGCCACACATAAGGAAACTGGATCAGATAGCGAGGCTCCTGGGAACCCAGCATCTTCAACAACTTACCTTTTGTTAAGGCTTCTTTAACTTCCTCAACAATCGCTTTAACGCGCTTTGGCTCAATGTGGTGCAGATGACCTGTCATTCGCAGGTTCTCATCCTGCTCCAAATAGGTCATGTAAATGGCACATTTGGCTGCTGTTGCCGCTGCATCCAGAAATGCTCCGTGCCGGTGCCCACTGGTTCTCATGGCACTGAAGGCCAGATATATCATGATCTGATCCATTGCGCTGGGGCTAAGGCTTTTGATCAGATCTAAGTCGTTGCTCATCACATTCCTCAATTACGGATAGGTCAAGGTAGTTGCACCCTTCTCCGTTTATTGTTGTCCATGATGGTTGCAACTCACCGGACAATTGTTTTTGCCGGTTAGGGCTGACTGGACTGTAGCCAGACTCGCAACCTCCGACTCCTTCTGCTGAAGGATTAGGCTGTCGATGAATAACAGTAGCTTACCCCAATCACAGGGGTAAAAGCATCACCGGACTGTTAACTCGCGATCGCCCCTAGAACTGAACTCTCGGACGCGATGGAGTCACTGATCACTCCAATGGCTGACAAAGGGTGCGACAGAAACCGCGATAATCTCCCACACCACGGGCATTGTTGTCAAGACCAGCCGATCTTTCCACTCCTGCCGCCTCTGTGCTTTAGGAAAAGACATCTTTTCTAGCCATCAAACTCCGCTGTCCAGATTGGTCGGCGATCGCTTCTGGATTGATTAACTGCCTAAAATTATATCTTGCCTTGAATAATCATGGCAATAGAGACTTTTGCCAATCAAACTCTTGAGCCCAGGAGTGAGCGATCGCATCAAAGCCGTTGGTGTTCTATCCGTCTTCCTCATCCTCTCAAAAAATTCGGTTCAATCTTATCCCCAATCCTAGAGAAAGACGATAGAAATTTAAGCCGTTAGTTCTTCAACAATGATCCAATTTCCAGCGGAATTCTGGCGGCCCCAAATTTTTAGGCGTTGCTCATTTTGGCACTTTTCTAATTGACCGTTTATTTCTGCACGCAAGGTCACCAGACTCCAAGTTTGACCTGCCATTTCTACCGGATGCGTCAGGATGAGCGCATAGTCCTGCAATCCTTTTTGTTGAAATATTCCGATAAATTGTTGGCAATTCTTAATCGAGTGAACTGCAACGGAGGATTTGAGATGAGGTGAGACTGTTTTTTGAGTTTTTGGGATTTCAGAACTACGAACTGGGGAATGAATTTTACCCTGGATGGGGCGATCGCCACTGAGAGGATATTGGTCTGGATTTTCTAAATAAAATTTCTGGCACTCTAACCAGTCCTCATGGTCAGGAGTGAGATTAAACAGAGGGACCAGGGCTGCTGGGGCGATCGCATCCTGTAATAATGCAACTTGCAACATCCGGACAGGCAAATCCCTCGGTTGACAATTTTTTTCCACACAAAGCGCTGCTGCCATTCCTGCTGCTTGTCCAATTCCCATCACCACAGGTTGGAGACGAGTGGCCCCATTGGCAATATGAGACACAGAAATATTTTTTTCACAAACTAACAGTCCCTCAGTTTCTAACGGAACCAAAGACCCATAAGGAATCGTAAAAGGCGTCCCAGTCCAGCGCCCACCCCAGCGAATTGATTTAGGTGCCAGATTGAAAGAGGGGTCCAGACTTTCTAAATGGGGGTAATGATGATCATTGGCATAATTTCCCAAGGCGATCGCATCACAGAATCCTGACTCATCCCTCGATAATTGAGCAACAGCCCCCCCAAACCCAGGCAAAATATCCTGTTCTGTGATGGTTTTCACCCCCACCAAACGCCTACTTTCTCGATAATAAGGATGCAAAGCGTAAGCCCCACCGCCCAAAACAGCTTTTTTTGAAAAATTGCTGTTGCCTTCAACTCCTTTTATAGAGAACGGAAAAATATCCTCAGCCAACCCATAACGAGGTCCTAAATGGGTTTGGATAAAACGTGCAAAACTTTGGGAATGCGATCGCGCCTCTTGCAGAAATACGAACTGAGACGCTGCCGTTTCCACCAGTCGTCCCACCCCTTCTCCATAATCATTGCCTTGGATAGGCCAATTAATCATGAAACGATTTCCAGGTAATCTGCCGTAATTGAGAAAAGAGTCAGGGCCGTAGTTATCCCAAGCCCCCAAAAAGCGATCGCCATCCTCAATCGGAGGTGCAGGAATTGCGGGTGCAGTCTCTCCTTCCCCATAATCCTGCATCACCACCACCCAGGTAGGCGCTTGTACGGGATACCGTTCCGTTAAGGGATTGGGTGCAACAGGAGCACTGGGTTCATGAAAATCCCCTTGAAATTCCCAACCCCAACGATAGGGAATTTCTGCCAAGGCGAGTAAATCTCCCAGTTCCGTCCCATCCAGGGTAATTTGGGCTTTGACAATCACATCCGGAAACCGAACCCCTGCGATCGCATCTCCGTCGCGCAAGACTTCCACAGGAACTTGTCCAGAAATCCAGTGCAGATTCGGCAGTTCTTTCACCCAATCTGCAAAAATTTGGGCAGCAGTGCGTGGATCAAAGGTAAAAAAACTAACCCATCCATGATCTAATCCTTCCCCTTCACGACATTGCAGAGATTGCAGGAAATCACCCCATAAGCCTGTTTGAAACGCAGAGAGTTCATTACCATCGGGGGCCGTTACCCCTGCACTGGTGAACATTCCTCCCAACCAAGGAAATTCGCTCACTAAAACCGTGTTAGCACCCCGACGCGCCGCTTGAATTGCCGCAGCGGTCCCACCTGTACTGCCACCCACGACTAAAACATCAGCTTGGAGTTCGTTCATAGAGATAGAAATAGAGAGCAAAAGTTAAATCTGCAAAAACCCGCACCCTCAAGGGTGGGGCTATACGGACGAAGCCAGCGGGCGCGGGCTGTCATAAAACACTTTATCTGTAGGGGACCGTCAGGGCGATCGCCCCTGGGGGAGTCTCAACCCTCGTGTTAGGCTAAATTCATCCAAACTGCCTACTCCACAACCTTTCCGGAGGTCAAAATGTCCAGTTCAACGACCCAGAGTTTAATTGAAACGGCGATCGGGCAACTGCAACAACTACCACCCCAACAGCAGCAACAAGCCTTAGA
>NZ_JAFLQW010000039.1 GCF_017313335.1 Phormidium pseudopriestleyi FRX01
AGTCTGCCCATCCGGGCTAATGGCTACAGAATTAACCGACTCAGAATGACCCGCTAGGGTGTGGGCTACGGTGTTCACACAATAAGTCGCTTTCTTGATAACCCAACGATTCGCTTGCAGATAATTGTCCGCGCTTACTTCACCTATTAGGGGCGGCTGAGGCGGTTGTATTAATTGTTTTTCCAGTTCCTCTATGCCATGCCATAACGCCTGAGCATTCATCGGGCGCTTACGGGGAATTCTCTCCATCAAATTATCGATAAAATCTAATAACAGGGGCGAAATTCCCGACAGATGACTGCGCCAGTTAAACGCATCATTATAAGCATCATAAAACATCAAGGGATGTTGCCCAGTTAATAAATGCACAAAGGTCCGCCCCAAGGCAAAAAAATCCGATTGCGGTAACGCTTGAGCATTTTGCTGTTCCGGTGGCGTATATCCAGCAGAAGTGACTGAAGTAATGCTACCAACCCCGCCCACTTTCGCTAAATAAGTATAAGTTTCCTGCCGCGCTGTGCCGAGGTCAATTAATACTAATCGCCCATTGGGACGAATCATAATATTCAAGGGCTTAATATCTCGATGAAAAAAATGCTGTTCATGGACAAACTGTAAAATTTGGGCAATTTCTTTCAACCATTTAATCGCTTGTTCCTGGGTAATCCCTTGATGATTCTGCTGCCCTAACCATTGCTCTAAATTCAACCCCTCAATTTTTTCTATGACAATGCAGTGCAGCCCAAAATCTGATTGGGTTTGATACGGGAAGTAACCCTCCACTTGGGGAATGCCGGGATGAGAGAGTTGACGCAGAACTTCTGCTTCTCCCTTAAATAACTCAACGGCTTTCAAGTCGCTATTCCACTCTGACTTAAGAACTTTGAGTATTTTTGGGGTTCCCTGCTCAAACACTTCGTAAATATTGCCAAAACGGCTGCGATCGCTCAATAGCCTCATGACGCGATAACGCTCATTCAGGAATAAGTCAGAACCGCAACTTTGACAGTAACGGTTATTGATATTCTCTAGGCGATCGGGTTTGGAACAGTGGGGGTTGATGCAGAAGCTCATACAGTCTCAGGGGAGGCTAATAGGACAATATAGCGTTAGATTACACAAATGACACAGCAAAAACATCCGTGAAAATCTGTGTAATCTGTGGTTCCCTTTCTTCATCTAATCATTAAACCACAGATTACACAGATGACACAGAAAAAAATCCGTGAAAATCTGTGTAATCTGTGGTTCCCTCTTTTAACTCAACTGCTCAAAGCAGTGAACTTATACCAATTGTAGGTTCGGATAGTAGGCCAACATATCATCAGTAGTGAGAGTATCTCCTTTAGCTTGCGGCGTCCACAGGACCTCGAAGGCTAACAACTGTTCGCTACCAATGCCGCCAATTTGACTTAAGGCTTGACGCATTTGGTCGGAACTGTTAATGGTGGGGAGTTGGAGATTACCTAATGTTCCGACTACTAGGGTGACTACGATATATTCGCTGGGTGCGGCGCTTTCGGTTGTGACCAGTTCGCCATTCTCATCGGTGGGTAAGGCTTTGGTGGCATTGTCGTCGCGTAACTGGTTATTGACGTTGGAAAGGGTTTCTTCTTGAACTTTGGACCGTTCCGTGAGGGCGAGTTGGTTAAATTTGGCTTCGGCAACCGCTAACCGGGTTTTTTCCGCTTGGGTGGCACCGTAAACCCAGTATTCGGGATGGCGCAAGAGGGCGAGGCTGACTTCTTGCAGGACTTGGGCGCGACCTTCGGCAGACCCGGTATTGGCACTCAGGGCGAGTTTGTCGAGTTCATTTTGCAGTTCTCGCGCTTCGGCTAGGAGTCCGACTTGGACTTGCCCGATCGCCACTGTCGGATTGCTCGTATTTTCAGCGGTTTCTTCGTTACCGGCACGACGGAAGGCTTGCATCAGGAAGTTGGCAAGGGCGATCACAATGAAGATACTGAACAATCCTCCAAAACCGCCGCCAAACCCAAAGAAAGGCAGCAGGAAGGGAAATCCAAATCCACCGCCTCTCGGATAATATCCACCCCCTCCGGGTTGATAGGTGCGGGTTGGAGAAGAATAGGAGCGAGAAGGTGCACGGAAGGAACCGCCCCCGATGCGTCCCCCAGAACGAGCGGCAAAGGCAGCATCGGCGCTACCGAGGACTAAGACGATGACCAAGGCGATCGCCAGGAGGGGTTTGAAAAAGGGTTTAATTGCTGAAAGCAGTTTTCTATACATAAAGCATCTAGGAAGTCCGATTCTCATCAAAAGGGTTCCGACTCAGAAGGTATCTGCTATATCAGTACCATTCTGGAATTTGGGAGTCGGCAGGCAGATTTAACTTTCTGCCTCCCTTCTAATGTATCGTTTTCCTCTGCCAACGGAACTCGAAATCTCAACGGATTTGGGGGAGGATAGCCGAACCTAGGGGTTTTCTAATCTGTAATTAATCCGGATTGATTGAGGCGGGTTGGCATAAAAATTCCCCTGTAACGGGGACTGCCATTGGACCCTTAGCCACCGCCAACAATGGTGACGATTTCCAGGCGATCGCCCTGGTGCATCTGGGTTGTCTCCCAAAATTGCCGATGGAGGATTTCCCCATTGTACTCCACCGCCACCAACCGAGGATTTAACCCCAAATGTTCTAGGAACTGCGGGAGATTCACTCCCGGGGGACAAGACTTTTTTTCACCATTTACTTGTAAGGCTATTTCAGGCATGAGACTGGACATTCCGTTGTTCAACAGCTTTGAGGGTTTGAATCCGATTCATTTGAGACAGAAAATATTGGGTGACTAACGTCGGCTGTTCCACATCCATGATGCCGCGCACCACCGCCACCCGTTCCGCACCACAATCGAGCACATCGGTGAGGTTGTGCATATCGATGCCGCCGATCGCGAACCAGGGGACCGAAGAGTGTTCGGATGCATAGCGGACATAAGCCAAACCCGCTGGAGTTTTACCCGGTTTTGTCGGAGTTTCATATACCGGACCCACCCCAATATAGTCTGCCCCTTCTGCGATCGCCCGTTGCATTTCTTCCGGGTTCGTGGTAGAGCGACCGATTAAACGTTGAGGGCCAAGCAACTGGCGTGCAAAGGCGATCGGCATATCCTGTTGTCCCAGATGAACCCCATCCGCATCTGCAGCTAAAGCCAAATCCACCCGGTCATTCATAATAAATAACGCCCCGTAGTTATGACAAATCTGGCGAAGTTGTTCCGCATTCCGGAGACGCTCGCCATCATCTGTATTTTTGTCACGGTACTGCACCAAGGTTAAGCCCCCTTCTAGGGCCGCTTCTACCACCGCAAACAACTTGTCATTCTCAGACGTAACCAGATATAAAGGGGATTGATCCAGCAGATGACGACGCCGGTAAGCCAGTAAATTACTTTCCAGGGTATAAACCCGGTAACGCATCTGCTTAAACACAGCGCCCATATCCGGATGGTACAGCTTGCCATATTCTTCCAGAACCCGCAGCGCTTCTTCCACCCGGCAGCAGTTCGCTTGCAACAGGGATTCAATGCCTGAGCGTTCTTCTTCTTGGGGGTGGCTCAAATCTGTACCAGGGTCCTCGGGGGTATTGCGGGCCGCCCGCAGTTCCGGTGCGTGCCAACTTGCCAGTTCCTGGCGCATGGACTTACACTCATGGGCTAGGGAGGAACTTTGCAGGCCAAAGCGACACCATTCTTCAATAATCCGCAAGCCTTCTCGCGCCCGGTCTAAATTAGCATCTAAAATGCGACAGAGCGCCGGTTGCAACTGGAGGGTCCCGAAATCCGATACCCTTGCTAAACCGCTGTTGTTTTCAGCCATCGAAACCCCCTTTGTTTGCTATATCCGAACAGTCTGTTTTACCCTTGGACATGAGGCGTGAATATTGAGGAACTCTATGATGCAAACTTATAATATCCTGTGCGCTTTTTTAATTTTTTTTAAGCGGTGAAAGTTATTGTGGCACAAAAAATTAGACATCCGTTAATTTCATTGGATAATCAGGAGGGAGAAAATTTACACTTGGGCATTTTATCGGCATCTACATCAGATGAACTACAACTGCTTTTGACGATTCGTTTAGAAGAAGATAGGAGGAGACTCGTGAGTTTCAGAAGCCCCCATCAAGCGCGTTCATATAAGTCTCGCATCGTGGCCCCGTTGTCCGTTGCTACGACTGCGTTGTTTTGGTTCTATGGGCCAACGGCGATCGCCCAAGGCGTTCTTGAATTCCAAACCGCCCAAAATTCAGAAACCGAAGTTACAGCACAAAATAAGCTATTTGTCAATCCCAATCAGGGGAATGACTCCAGCGGCAACGGGAGCGAATCCGCCCCCTTTAAAACAATTACTCAAGCGTTGCGACAAGCCAAACCCAACAGCACGATCCGGCTGAGTCCCGGCACTTATAGCGCTGAGACTGGGGAGAGCTTTCCCCTAATGCTCAAACCGCAAGTGACCCTGGAAGGGGATACCAGCACCCGAGGACGGGGAATCATTATCCAAGGAGGGGGTGTCTATCTCAGTCGCACTTCCGCAAGGCAAAATGTGGGTCTTGTCGCCGCTGATGGGGCCACCCTCTCCGGAGTCACCCTGACCAATGACAATACCAGTGGTTATGCCTTGTGGATTGAATCCGCCTCAATGGAGGTTACGGATAATACATTCACTGGCAGTGGACATGATGGGATTTCCGTCGTAGGCAATAGTGCACCGAGAATCCGGGGGAATCATTTTGTAGAAAATGGGGCAAACGGCATCACCATTTATGGAACCTCCCGACCCCAGCTTGTGGAGAATGTGTTTGAGCGCACTGGATTTGGAATCAATATCGGCCAGAAAGCTGAGCCCATTTTGACCGGGAATCAGGTGAGGCAGAATCGAGATGGGGTGGTGATTCATGGATTTGCCCGTCCGGTGTTGCGGAATAATCAGATTGAAAGCAATCAGGACAATGGGGTGGTTGCCGTTGGCAATTCTCGTCCGGATATGGGAACCTCGGGGAATCCTGGTGGGAATGTGGTCCGGAATAATGGGCAGATGGATATTAATGGGAGTGCGACGAAAGAGATTATTCCGGCTTTTGGGAATCAAGTCGCCAGCGATCGCACCAGTGGACGCTTGGACTTGAATGGGACGCTCAACCCTAATCTCAGCGCCCCGGTTGCCACTGCACCGCCACGCCCTTTACCCCTGCCCGCAGCGACTCCGGCCCCCACACCACCGCCAACCCCGGCCTCTTTTCCGAGTCCAACCGCCGCAACTCCCCAGCCTAACCCGCCCTTATCGGCAACGGTGAGCTTGTCGGTTCCCGCACCGGGTGAAGGGATTGCCATTCCGGTGCCGCCCCCCCAAACCGGGACTGCACCGGCACCGCGAACCCCAGCACCGGCACCGGCGATCGGCAATCGATCCGGGGATACTCTGCCCAACCTCTTACCCGTCCCCAATGCCACTCCCCCGCTTGGAAATGGCGGCGCTGGAGTCCCCGTCGTCGGTGTTCCCAGTGGAGGTGCGGGTAATGGACCCCCGTCACCTCCGAGCCATGCGGCAGCCCTGGGACTTCGCTATCGGGTGATTGTCAATGCCACCAGTAGCAGAGATCAAGCTCGGGTCCGTCGCGTCGTCTCCGATGCCTTCCGGACCCAAATTAATGGTCGGATGGTGATGCAGGTTGGAGCCTTTGCGACCCAAGATAAAGTAGATGAAATGATGCAACTGCTTCAACGTAATGGGTTAACTGGGGTGGTTGTGAATATCGAATAACCGCTTAATTAACCTAGAACAATTTCCTTTCAGGAGTCGTGATTCTCAGCAATTCAGATTAACGAATTGTGAACGATTAGACTCCTGAATTTTTTTGCCAAAATTGAATAAAACCCACCCCCTTCAATTGGAGTATAAACCCGGTTTCTGGTCCTGGGTCAACAGTTGAGAAACCGGGTTTCTTTCCCTATTCTTGCTCCTTCAACTCAATTGGAGCAGAAACCCGGTTTCTGGTCCTGGGTTAAGAGTTTCCCCACCTAAAGGGGTGAGGGGGTTTGGTTAAATCTCAGACTGGATTTTTTCCACAATCCATTCAAAGGTTTTAAGCACCTGTTCCAGAGCACTTTCATCTTGTAAGGTAGACAAGGGAAAGGTCGGTAATCGGGTTTCATTTGAATCAGTAGGAAGGGACAATCCAATCGAACTGAAACGAGAGCGCAATTCTTGCCAGTTTTCTGGAGAATCAAACGGGGGTTGAGTCGCATAACTGCTACTGGAAATCACAAAGTCACCGGAAATATCTACTGTAAATAGGACAATGGATTTGCGGCCTTTTTGCTTTAATTTGGCGAGAAATCCACCATAGAGTTCTCCCGTTCCCCAGACCACTTCCACGGACGGTTCATGATGTCGGGCCCATTGTTGAATCTTGCGGGCCATTTGCGCTTCTTCATAACCTTGGCGTGTTTCAAATTCATGGAAGAAAGACGCTTCATCCCAGCGCCGTCTCTCCCGAGTTGCACTGGCTTTTTTCTGTTGCGCTTCAGCGGTTTGACCAATGATTCGGGGAACTAATGTTTTGAGTCCATCCTCGCTGACATACTGTTTAATTTCCAGGGCCAAAACTTCGGTTGGGTCTAATTGTTCATTCAGAAATTCCACCACTCGTCTGAGTTCAGGAGAAATTTCATCGGAGACAAAGACTAATCTAAGTTTTCCCGCTTGGAGATTGGTTTTGACTTTATCCCAGAAGCGGTCTTCATGAGCATCAATTCCGAGAAATTCTTCAAAGACTTGTTCTGGGTCGCGACCAACATCGCGGCAATTGGATTCAAATTGGGTAATGATTGATTCAATGGGCCAATAGATTAAAACATTGGCCGCATAGTCGAGCATTTGACCGACAATTTCCCGGCGAATTCGGGTATCTTGAGTATGTTTGACGGCAACTAAGGTGGGAATGGCATTTTGGTCGATAAATAAGTGTTCAAAGGACCATTGACCATTGACTTCATCCTCTGCCGGAAGTGGCATTTCCCGGGAAATTAATAACCATTGGCGAGGGGTCGCCCGGTCAATTTGGTCTCCGGCGATTAGGTTGGGATATTTTTCGAGTAATTCTTGCAGTCGATCTTCGTTGTCGTAGGCTTGTTCTATCATTTCTACAAGTCGGTCTTCGTCTTGTATGAGGTAAATGCCTCCACCCATCTCTGTTCTCCGTATTGTGATTAGTATCGCGATCTGGATGTAGGCGCGGATCTAGATCCGGCCTGAAAATACCCGTTCGGCAGGACCAGTCATGTAAAGTCGGCCATCGGATTCAGACCATTCGATGATTAGAGGGCCACCGGGGAGTTCGATGGTCGCTTGCCGATCGCATCGACCGGTTAGGACCCCGGCCACTAAGGTGGCACAGGCCCCGGTCCCACAGGCAAGGGTGGCACCGGCACCCCGTTCCCAAACTCGCATTTTGAGATGCGATCGCCCCATCACTTGAATAAATTCCGTATTGGTCCGCTTCGGAAAGGCCGGGTGATTCTCAAATTGAGGACCAACCCCCGCTAAGTCCACGGCATCCACATCCTCTACAAAGGTAATGCAGTGGGGATTTCCCATGCTGACGCAGGTCACATCCCAGGTCTTTCCGGCCACGGATAAGGGGACGTTGATAGCCTTGGACTCTGGAGGACAAAGGGTTGTGGGAATTTCTGAACTCAGCAACCGTGGCAGGCCCATATCTACCGTAACTTGACCATCGGATTTCAGGGTTAGGGTCATCACCCCGGCGAGGGTCTGAATCCGATATTCTCCAGTTCCCGTCCCTGAACTCCGGGTGGGGACTCCGAGGTCCACGAGAAACCGCGCTAAACAGCGGATGCCATTCCCGCACATTTCCGGTTCCGAGGCATCGGAGTTATAGATCCTCATGGTGTAGTCGGTGTCCGTTTCCGTAGGGGGAAGGACAAAAATCACCCCATCGGCACCGATGCCAAAGTTGCGATCGCATAACTGTTCGGCCTCGGAGGGCGTTATCATAGGTTCCAGGTTCTGACGGTTGTCAATCAGAATGAAATCATTTCCCAAACCTTGATATTTGGTAAACTCTAAAGTCATGACTTGTACTCGCGATTATTCGGGTTCTTGTCCTGGTTTTATTCGATAATACCCGATATTAAAGTTCCCACTTTTGAGACCAGAATCTTGATCTCTCGGTAAAAGCGCGATCGCCGTCTTGCTTCCTCACATTCTCAAGGTTATTCAGGGTATGAACCCTGACCGGGCCTGAGTTGATTCCATGACAGGTTAACATGACTCATAGAGCCGCTTGCTCCCTGAATATCGAGGCAAAATAACCGGCCTGCCGGAATGTTGTCCGATGTGCTGCGATTTTGATGCCAAATTTTCTCTCGTTGAGACCCCATTATGTCTGACTTCGATACTAACTTACCTAGCATTCGCCAAGTTCAAAATTTTATTAAAGACAAACACGAGATAGAACTCAAACTGGTCACCGGAGATTTGTTAGCCGGTAAAATTTTCTGGCAGGATAAACACTGCATTTCTATCCTGGATCACTACGACAAACAAACCATTGTCTGGCGTCATGGGATTGTTTATCTGAAGCCGAAATCTTGACCCTTGTCCGGTTTGGCCCCATTTTGCCCAGACCGGACCCCCTTAGCCCCGATCGCTAGGTAACCCCTCCTTCAGGGGTTCACTTTGGTGAGCTTTGCTCATGGCAACAGTTATCGGCGCAGAAGATTGGCCCGGATTGGGGGCCAGCCAGAGTTGGAGCCGTTTTAGGGACAGGAGACTGCCGCATAGCAGGAGGCGATCGCCCCCTTGCACCTGTGTCCCACCATGAGGAAACCGAATAAACTGCCCTTCCCGGCGAATCGCTTGCACCTGCACCTCATACTCCGCCCGTAAATCCAGTTGCGCCAAGGTTTTATCGGTGATGGGACTCTGTTCGGGGACCATCAGCCATTGACAGGAGCGATTTTCTTTAGGAATCGCCACCTCTCCTCGGGCTAACTGCTCAAATGTGGTCAGTTCTTCCCCTTGTCCCACCACCAGGAGTTTATCCCCCATCACCAAAGCGGTATCTGCGGTGGGATAGTCGATTTCTTCCCCATTGGCGCGACGAATTGCCATTAAACTCACCCCACTGAGTCGGCGCAGATCCGTTTGTTCTAAAGTCATCCCCGCTAGAGGCGACCCTTCGGGTAAGGGATACCATTTGCTGTTCATATCTAATGCTGCCACCTGTAACTCCCGGGAGATTTCTGAGGGCGATCGCGCCAGACGCAATTCTAAATAATGATGACTCCGAATTTGTTCGATTTCTCGACGAATCCCCGGCAAAGGTAATCCCACCCCGAGTAACAAATGAGTCGCCAGTTCTAAACTCACCTCAAATTCCGATTGCACCACTTCCGAGGCCCCCAATTGATAGAGGAGTTCAATCTCCTTTTCTTGGTTTGCCTGAACCACCACATCCAATTCTGGGGATAGTTCCAGCGATCGCTTCAGACACAACCGCGTACTCATCGGGTCTGGCAGGGCCACGGCCAGCGCCTTCGCCTGATCCACTCCCGCTGCCTCCAAAACGTGCAACGATGCCGCATTCCCATAAATATAGGGAATCCCCGCCACCCGCAGTTGCCCGATCGCCCGTTCAGAACTATCAATCACCACCAACGGATAGTTATGCGCTTGCAGCAGTTGGACGACTTTTTTCCCCACCCGTCCATACCCACAAACCACCACGCGATCGGGCAACGGAATCTCCTCTGAAGCGGCCTGGGGGCCACTGGTATCCTCAAAAAATCGCGCCAACCCCCCCTGATTTTCTGCCCAATCCAGCAATTTCGGCACCAGTCGCAGTACAAATGGTGTCACCACCAAAGTTACCGCAGTCGTCCCTAAAATCAACAAATACACCGGACGGGAAACCAACCCCGTCGCCAGTCCCTGGGCCGTCAATACAAAGGAAAATTCCCCAATTTGTGCCAGTCCCAACCCCACAATCAACGCCGTTCTCAAGGGATAGCCAAAGCTGGTCACAATCGGGGTAATAATTAAAAATTTGCCCACAAAGACTAAACAGACTAACCCCAGAATCAACTCCAGATTCTGCCAGAGAAACACTGGGTCAATCAGCATTCCCACAGAGACAAAAAACAGGGCAGCCAAAATATCTCGCAGGGGTTCGACATAAGTCAGGGTTTGGTCGGCATATTCCACTTCGGAAATCATCAACCCGGCTACGAAGGCCCCCATTTCAATGGAAAAACCCAGGTAGTAAGTGACTAAGGCAATTCCCAAACATAAGGCAATCACCCCGAGTAAAAACAGTTCTTGACTCTCTCTTTTAGCCAAAAACCTCAACAACTGAGGAACGATGAATAACCCAAAGGCCAACGCTGCCACGGCAAACAGGGCTATTCGCACCACTGCAGAAATCACCGCCATCCCGATCGCCTCCGGGGGTTCGTTCAGGGCAGGTAACACCGCTAACATGAATCCCAAGGCTAAATCTTGCACCACCAAAATCCCCAGCATTACCTGACCATGTAGGGTGGGGAGTTCATTGCGTTCCATCAAACATTTCAGGACCACAGCGGTGGAGGAGAGGGAGAGAATTGCCCCTAAGAAGACTCCCTGGGACCAAGAGGTACACCAGCCCATCACCAGAGAAACGAAGGTAGTCACGGCGATGGTTAAGACAATCTGGAGGGTGCCACCCCCGAGACTAATCCCTTTGACTTTTTTAAGTTCTGCAAAGGAAAACTCAACTCCCAGGGCGAATAACAGGAGGGCCACGCCAAATTGAGCTAGGGTTTCCACTTGAATGAGTTCTTTAATCCATCCCAAACCGGCAGGACCCACGATAATTCCCCCCAGTAAATAGCCCAGAATTGCCGGTTGACCGAGGAGGGACGCGAATAAACCACCACTAGCAGCAGCGGCCAGCATAGTTACTAAGTCAAGGATGAGTCTAAAGTCTTCTTGCACGGGTGTTTGTCAAAAATGAGAAAAATGTTACAGGTTATAACAATTCAGCATAACGATTTTTGGGGGGAAGCATCAGGGATGATGGAGGGAACGACAGCAAGTCGTTACTACGAACAGGGGATAACGACAGCAAGTCGTTACTACGAACTTATCTCCCAATAACAAATAACAAATAACAAATGACAAATAACAAATAACAAATGACAAATAACAAATAACAAATGACAAATGACAAATGACAAATGACAAATGACAAATGACAAATCCTCCCAAAAACAGCATGATAAAATGTGGAACTTACCGCGATCGCCCGTAAGTCTATCTAGCACGCTTAAAACAGACGAACAAAAAGAATTATGACTCACCTGCATAGCTCTAATCCGATCGCCCCAGGGATGCTGGGTTGGCTCTTCAAAGGGGCCAATCCCTGGCTGAAACAACAAGTCCAAACCAAAACGGCCCCGGTGATCGGATTGACGGTTTCGGCACTCTTAGCCCTTGCCACCTCTGTGCAAGCATTACAAGTCCAGGTGAAACCTGAGAATCCGCAACTGGGGGATACCCTCTCCGTGGTGATTTCAACTGACGCTTCAGATTCAGCTACGCCAACGGTGATGTCTCCAGATGGCCCGGTCCCAGCCTTTCCTCTTGGGGGTAATCGGTATCGGGCGATGATCCCTACGACGCCTTTACGTCAAGCGGGACGATGGGAAATTCGGGTGGAAGGGGAAGGTCAAACCCGCAATATTGCGGTGTGGGTGAGCGATCGCGAGTTTCCCACCCAATCCATTTGGCTACCCCCGGGTAAAGATGAGCTCGAAGGGACCGATTTGGAATTTGACCGCGTTGATGAGTTTAAAAAACTCCTCACCCCCGAGAAATTTTGGAATGGTGCGTTTTTGCGCCCCAATAACGGACCGATTACCACGATTTATGGGGTCCGTCGGTATTACAATGGGGTCTTTGCCGATGACTATTACCATCGCGGTGTAGACTATGCCGGACCCCAGGGGTCTTCTGTTGTGGCTCCTGCTGCCGGTCGAATTGCCTTGGTGGGACGGGAATCAGAAGGGTTTGAAATTCATGGCAATATCGTGGGGATCGATCATGGTCAGGGCTTAACCTCCCTTTATTTACATCTGAGTCGGATTGATGTCAAGGAAGGCGATATGGTGCAGGCGGGTCAAGTCATCGGTGCAGTCGGGTCAACCGGCGCTTCGACCGGACCTCACCTACACTGGGGATTATACGTTCATGGACAATCCATCGATCCGGTTCCCTGGCGATATGAGGGAGTAGAATAACTCTGATTAGGCATTGAGTACAGTAAACCCGCCCTTGTCTTAGGGATTTCCTAGAGTTTTCTGGAGTTAGAGCTAGGTTAGGGCGGATTGTAGGGCAAAATCTGTGCAGGGTTGTCCTTGCGATCGCAGAGTTTTGAATGAGGCGATCGCCTCATTGAAACTGTTGGATCAACTGAAAAAAGTGCCGTGGAGCAGAACGAGGCCGTATGAGTATAGAAAAAATCGTAGAACAGGCACTACAAGATGGTTATCTAACACCAGCAATGGAAGCTGAGGTGGGCCGAATTTGTAACACCGCCTCGGAATTGTCTATTGAAGAGTACATGGCTCTCGATCGCCTGATGGGGTCGCTGTTAACTGGAGAAGTGGTGGTTTTACCACGGAAACAGTTTATTAATGTCATGGAAGAGTTGGTACTCTCCGAGGCGATCGCCCGGGTTGCAGAAATTGAGGCGACGAGCGATCGGACCCTGGATGTGGGCGATATTGCCGCCTACGCACTCAACCGACTTCCTCCGCTTTATGCAACCACGGAGGAAGGCGCAAACTATCAGCGGGTTCGAGCCAAGGATGAACTGCAAGAGCTCATCTCTAAACAAGTTGATGAGGCGATCGCCCGGTATCTGGACCGCCCAGAATTCCCCGGTAGAGTCGCCCTGGGTAAAAGTTCGGGCAAAGAAATGCTCACTCAAGTTAACAGCATCCTTCAGTCCTACGCGACTATCTTTGAATCCCAACCCAATACCCCTAGTTAAAAGACTCAAATCCCACCGCCCTCGGTGCTCTGTATTCCGATTCCGGTTGGCTTTTTTAACGGTTTTGGTTTCCAAAATTTACCCCGGGAGGGGAACTGTTTTGGTCATAAAATTAAGGCGCTCCATTCAGGGGCGTCTTTCTTTTTGAAGGCTATCCCAATCCACTCACCGATGGGTCTAAATATTTCATAAAAGTGCCAAATTCCTCCCCATTCCCCCTGTCTGAAAATTGATATTGGTTTTGACTCGTCTATAGCTTGGACTTGCCGGATTTATGTCCCCTGCTGCTCCTTGCCGGATGTTTTGGGCCGCCGTCGGTTGGGGGAAAGGTCTTATTCCACAACTGATAAAGTCCAAGCTATAGAGTTTGTGACGCAGGTCAATCAATCATCCAACTCACCCCACAACTATTCATCTCCCTTGTCACGCACCAGTGGGTTATAGTCCCCCTCAATGATGTAGTCCGGGGAGATTTGGGTATTTAGCGGTAGCTCTGCGTCACACACCCCAGGATTTCATGCCCTGTCGCCCCTCTGGGGTATGTTAGTCCTATCGATGATCAGCAAAGGTGCTAATGTACCATAATTTGGGCATTTTGGTCCTTTTACTCATCTAAATTGAAGACTCTAATCGGTTAAAATGCCAGAAATCGCTCATTTTTTACCATTAATAAACATCTCACTCACTGCTAATTCGGGGGATAAATCAGTTTTTTTTAATGGCGTTTTAGGGGCAACAAATAAACCGAGTTAATCTCCAATAGTAGAGGGAATAGCTAAGAGTTAAAATTAGCCGCAACTGGATAAAACGAGGAGCCGGAATTTAGGCTTTGTCCCTGGGAAAACTTTCCTGAACAAATGCACCAACCCGGACCTGAGTTCAACACTTTGTTTAATTCCTGGGAATTCTAACAGATTAAGCTCGTTCTGCACCCTTTAATTTTCAGCGATCGCCAATTTTCTCCAGAAGCAGCAAATTCCTCTTGTAAATCATAAAAGTAGATTTTTTACCCTTCTTTAATTATAAAGGACAACCATGAACTCAATCAGTGGTAAACTATACCGACCGATCGCCCAATGGACTGGACAATTAATCTTACCCTCTTTGGCCCAACGTCACAGTGATGGCGGGATTTATATCACCCTAGAAAATACCCCAGACACCTACAGTCATCTCAAGGGTCAAACTGTCTGGCTCAAATGGCATTCAAATTCAATCCATCAAAGCTGGATACAACGGGCGATTACCGATATTCACTTTGATGAAACGACTCGTCAAAGTATGGAGAATTTTAGTATCCACCCCACCCGGTTAGAGGGATGGTCAAATGTTAGCCCCTTAGAGTCTCTCGCAGGTGCTAGACCCGATGATGATATCCAGGTGGAACTGGATGTGCAGACGGTGGAACAAGTGGGAAATACCTGGGTTGTGAGTATCGGCGATGAACCGATCCAAATTGTTGGGGTTCAAAAAGCCTTTGTGCGCTTTGTGGCATCGGCAGGAGACAACCGCTACCGCGTCAGACATTATCATCCCCAAACCCGCAATTTTGATGGGGTAGAAGAGACGATCGCCCTGCCAGATGCCGGATTTATGCATCCGGGACATCAGGTAGAACAAAGTTCGATTATCGAGATTGAAACCTCTCCCCTCAATGCTGATGGATGGTATATTTATGGCAATCGCCATCCAGACGGAGTATTTATCGTGGGGGCGATCGAACCGGCAGCAGCCCTTTCCCTTGCGCCAACGCGGATGTTAAGTGGGCGGGAGGAAACTCGTCAGCACTTTGTAGAATCCAAGTGGGAACAGATTCCCCTACATCGGATAGAACGCACCCTGGTGGATAACAATGGCGGTATCCTCTATGGCAACCAGCGATCGCCAGATTTGATGCAAAAACGCACCCGAGAATTGTGGTATAAAGGGGATGTGGGCTTAGTGGTGCATACCTTCGGTTGGCGCGGGGGAGAACGGGGCGATCGGGCTATCCTGGGCCTGGTTCCGGGACATTTTGCCTTTGGGTTTGCCCAAGTGATTGCCGATGAATTTACGGGGGATTTACGCTTTGATTTAGTATATCGCCAAGTATATGGACATAACCGGGAAGGAGTGGTTGCCGGTGCTCATCGCTGGCACTCGTATATGGGAAGTTTTAAGCGGGGGTGGATGTACACCCTGCCAGTTTCCGATGTAGTCATACGCATTCCTGAACTCACAGTCCCCTACCAATTTGGCGATCGCCAGTTTGACCCCCTGCAAACCATCCTCCAGGAACTCGCCTTCATGGAAACCCGATATCGCACCGGACCCGGAAACGGGGCCTCAGTGGTCACTCCGGCTACATCCTGCGTCAAAGATTCCAGTCAATCCCTCTTTGCCGCAATCCAACGCCTCAAAACAGAAGTAATCAGCGATCGCACCGTCAAACAGTGGGTAGAAAATCACCCGAACCACTTCGATGTTCAACGGTTTAAACGTTTGGAATTATTACTCGAACAAGTGGAAAAATCCATGTTAATTCCTCTCGGTTATGTTCCTCAAAATTGGCGAGGAGAGAATCAGGAAGTTGCAGCCCATCGCCGGGGAGGATCGTTTAATGCATCTACGATTTTAGAAGCATTGAAAGCCTGGAAAACAATGTTACCCCGCCGCGCTGAAATGGAACTGATGCGGGTATTAATGCAATATGGCGGGACGATGTTTGATTATCAATCAGCAATGATTGGTGGAAAAATTTCGGGATTAGTTCCGAATCCGCCTACGGTGATTTTGTAATTTATCCTAACGAGGGGTAGGACTTTGATAGATGAATTGCTTCTATCTTGGTTCCCAGCCTCTCCCAGGGGAAAGCCTATTTAAAGTCAAGAATTTCCGGTTAGATATTTTAAGGTTTACCCGTTTTAAAGCGTCGGTTCCCTAGCCATAGCCTGGAAGTGAAAACTCAGGTTCTGGACTCTGCTGGACCGGCGCTATTCATGCTTTTAAGGTCTGACAGATGCTCTGGGTGGCGTTGACGGATTGGATCAAATTTTATTAACGGATTAACAAGGGAGTATAGATATTTTATAATTCAGCCATTTATTGTTAAAATGGAAACTGGGCTTATAGCCAAATCTGGGTCAGAGTTTAACCCAATGCACCCGAGGAAAAACTTTCAGATCCAATCAGAGCAGAGTAGGCAGGGAATCAGTTAAAATCCCTTTGGGGAATATCAGAGAAGTTGCATTTAGAGCAGTCCTGGGTTAAAATTTCTGATTGTTCAGGATGCGATCGCTGATTGTTATGATCCAAACTCCTATATTTAAGGCAAGTTGCGACAATAACATCCTAAAATTAAGAATGGCCTGTAGCAAATACTTTAGGACCCGAGTTATCAGTTCGAGGGGATCTCTAAATCAGTAGGCAAACGATCAGGTCTGTAGGGTTAAGGGTAATTACCGCTTTTTGCGGGGGGTCCGCCTGGGGGCAACTTCATGACTTAGAAGAAGTGCAAACAGGAGTCCCTAAAATGAGCGAAATGAGAATGATCAGAGCAAAACCTGTCAACCGATCTGATAATACCCAGCAGCAACTTAGGTGTAGCGGCTCACACCAGAGAAACACGGTAGGGCTGGTAGCCTCGTGTCTTCAGACCGAGGTGGAAAGCCCACACGAGCGGTTTTAACCGCCTACACTGTAGTCCAACCATGATGAGGGTCGTTAATGTAGCGCCCTATCGTATTTTC
>NZ_JAFLQW010000466.1 GCF_017313335.1 Phormidium pseudopriestleyi FRX01
GGCGGAGGGGTTGCTTCCTCTCCTTGATACTGTTGCCACTGCTGACGCAAAATTTTCCGGGCATCGGAAATCCGTTTGCGGGCATTCGGATAAGAGATATCAATCCTATCAGGCGATCGCCTGATAGGATTGTTTTTGCTCGCCATATAGAATAAAAGCCTCCCGCAGTTTTGGGGGCAACTGATCAATGGCATCGGCAAAAAACTTGTTTAGTTCATCCTCGGTAACCGTCTCCAAGGGGTTTTTGTCCTCATCTGCCCAGTCGTCTTCTGGACCGATCGCCTCGATATTCAGAACTTTTACCTCTTGTTTCTTGCGCTGACGATGGAGATCCATACATAGGTTTTTCGTGAGTTGCTTAATCCACGCTTTGAAGTCTTTGATGGCATCGGCACCGGTTTGGACCTTCTGCCACGCTTTCAGCATTGCCAGAGAAAGGGCATCTTCTGCTTCCGTGGGGTTGCCCATCCATTTGACGCAGTAACGATAAAGCTCGTCTCGATACTGCAACCAGAGTTGCCAAAATGCTGAACCGATTTGTTCCGGCTGATTTTCCTCGCCAAACACAGTCGCTTGTGGAATGTTTGAGTTCATGGTTTAAAAGGGGTACTGTTGCTTGTGGTGGTTAAATTAGGGGTTGATGCACAACCGTCCGTAACGGCGATGGGAGTCGGTCCTGGGGAAAGGGTAAACCATTGCTAAAATGCAGGAAAGTTGGATATAGAGAGCAGGATTTTCGCCAAAAACCCGGATTTTTGGAAAAATTATTCGGTCTGGGACCGAGATGTCTCGTCAGAAATCTGGTTTTTGCGTTAGGTTGTATGAGTGATCTGGATACATTGCCCAAGAGTTGGCAATGCTGCCATTCTCACAAATTTTTCAACGGTAGAATATCAACACCGGATTGGAGAAGCACCTGAAGATTCTGCGATCGCAGTGGGTCAGAGGCTATCTCTATAGAGCACCCAAACTTCTTTTCCCAACTTGTTCGCTTTTTCCGGGTATTTACACAAAATTTATTTTTTTGTCTTCTACCCAAAGATAGATTTAGTCTATCTCTTACGACAGGTCAATGTCAAGTCTAACCCTTTAAAGGTTGTGTAAAGAAGTATCAAACCCTTTTAGGGTTAGAGGGACCCCAGTGTAATCGGGTAATACAGGGTCTACGAGTGCAGGAATGGGACTCATAGATCGTTCAGAATCATACTCCAGAACGATTTGGGGGGCAGCGATCGCCTTGAAAGATGGAATCCGGGAAACGACTGAAGTCGTTACTACAAACATCCGGATATACCAAGAACCGGAAGAATAACTAAGGTTGGGACGTTGAACTCAGAAATGACTGCGACTAAATCCGGTTGTCAAAGCTCTGTCTTCTCTTTAACCCGGCTCCGGGGCTTTTCCCCTGTATTTTCACTCTGATTACAGCGTGGTCTTAATTTTATACAACTCCCACAAGTGAGAATAATTACACTCCTTTTGATGCTCTCGTCAGGGGTTTGCGGCGAATCAGGATGTGCTATAGATTTTGTATGACGCCTTACATCCGGAAACGACTGAAGTCGTTACTACGAAAAATTGGAAACGACTGAAGTCGGGACTACGAACTTAAGAAGAAACGACTGAAGTTGTTACTACAAATACGGGGGATTGCATCTTTTATTATTTTTTAAAATCTGCCTTCAAACTCAAATAAGGCTCGATTGTTGTTATCAAAATCGGTGGAACCGCGTAATATTATTTGGTCGTTGATGCGGTAGCGAATGCTGAATTGGGTGGGACTGTCATCAATTAAGATGCGTTCAATGGAAGCGGATAAGCTGCGGGTGATATCGACTCCTGCTTCTACTTCTAAGGCAAAGCGATCGCCACTGCGTTCATCGACGAGGGCGGGTCCAACGCGAAATTCACTGAGTCCTAAAGCATCACCGATCGCATCTTGGAAGTCTCCCAAAAGGGTGGTTCCGGCAATATTGGCAAGGGCTAAGGTGGTATTTCCTTGTCCAAAGGTATTGATAAATCCACCGCCGATTAATCCGACAATTTCTTGTTCGGTTCTTGCCGGTTCGCTGGTGAGTTCTAAGTTGTCGTTTAACTGAGATGCAAACCCATCAACGCGGGCAAATACGCGCACGCTTCTGACTCTGCCAACGTTGGTATCGATCGCCTCGTTGACTTCGGAGGATGAGGCGACACTGACTAAATTTCCCCGCACTTCCGGGACAGTTGCCATTAAGCGAACATCGACATACGGATCTAATGTCCCGTTGAAGATGGCAACATTATCATAGCCCCGCATTAACCTAAATTGGGTGGTAAATAAGTTGATTTGTCCCCGTTCTAAAGTAATGGTTCCCCGAGGGCGCAAGTCTTCTAAAAAGCCATTCACTGTTAAATCGCCCACGACTAAGAAGCTCAATAAAGGAGGGCTTTCAACTTGCATATTATCGCTCAGAATGACTCGCAATTCATTAAACTCAAATCCGGATTCTGCCTCGGTTGCCGTTGTAGTCGTCCCTGCGGTTGCGGTTGCTTCCGGTTCGCTAGGGAGTAGAAATTGTCCATTGGAGAGGACAATTTCACCGCCAATTTGCGGTTCTAATGCGGTTCCGGTAATCAGCACTTGACCCTGAACTCCTCCTTGATATAATCCCTTGAAATTGACGGCTAATTCATTCAGGGAAACCGTGAGGGGATTATTGGCAACTTCGGTATCAACTGCACTCAGGGGAACGGATATTGGCAGGATACCAGCGGCGACGATGATGCCGTTACTGAAGACGCCTTGAATGCCTTCCACTAGGATGCGATCGCTCTCAAATCGGGCAGTTCCCGTGACATTGGTAATCGGTTCAGGTAAGGCTGCGGAGTTAATAGTGGCATTTTCAATCATCGCCTCCCCTTGGGCTACCAATGATTCTATTTCCCCGGTTTCTGGGTTCAGGGTTCCTCGCGCTTGGAAGGTGACTCTACCGATGCCATCCACCCATTCTACCTGTTGTTCAGACAGAATATTCACCAGGGTTAAGCCTTCATTTTGGATATCCACATCCAGACTAATTTCATCGTTTCCTGGCGCAGGAGGGATAGGAACACTGGCGTTGATTTGGAAGGTTTCCGGGGCGATGCTGCTGAAATTAAGTCGGGAATTATTAAAGCTAAATCCACCCCGGACTGAGGGAATATCTTCCCCATTAATTGTGCTTTCAATTAAGGAAACTTCTCCGATCGCCTGGGGATTTTCCACAGTTCCGGCTAGGTTTGCCCTGAGATTAATCAATCCCTCAATATCAAAATTAGGAGGAAGTTCTACAAAATCCTGAATCAGATAGGCGGGTAACTGTTCAACCCGCAACTGTCCCGACTGGGTTTCTCCACCGACGGTCCCGGTAAAGGCGATCGTGCTGCCTTCCGCTTCAATTCGCAAAGGAAGGAACGTCACCGCACCCTCGGCGATATTTCCCCGGATTCGGACTCGATTAATATCCAGAGTGCGACCCTCTAATCGCACGACTTCACCCCCGATAATTGCGGGATAGGGAGTTTGAGTAAACCAGGTTAAATTTTCCCCTTGTATATCAAATCCGCCCTCTACTCCCGTTTCTACAGAACCGGCAAAGGTAATCTCACCCTCTAAAGTACCTCGGATATCCACCTGTTCCGGGATGCCTGGGGCTTGTTGGGCGCGGGCGTTGAGTTGGACTAGCTGACTAATCTCGGAGAAGCGTCGCAGTTGGGCAATCAGAGAACTGTCGGGGAGTCCGACATCTACGGGTTGCACTGTTTCAGGAGTGGCATAGTCGGGGGGTTCTAACCCCCGTTGTAAGTCGGCGACGGTAAAGATTTGCAGGGTTTGCAGGATATCTTCAACTTGACCCCGGGCAACTTCGATTCGCCCTTCAAAATTGGGGTCATCATCCAAGACTGCCCTCGCTTGGATTAAATACTCACTTTGTCCGAACCGTAAGGCACCGCCATTTAGAACCGCGACGTTATCAGCAAAGGAAATCTCACCGACGATTTCGTTGAACTGAATTAATCCAATACTGGGTTCGCGGATTTCCACTTGGGCAACCGCTGCCTGGGTGTCTAGGTTAAATTGACCCTGGGTGAAGAGTAACCCGCCCACGGGTCCTTGTTCCGGGGGAACAACGACGTTGAGAATAGCTAGGGGAAATTGTGAGATTTCAAATTTGAGGAGATTACCATTTTCAATTGTACCTTGGGCTACGGCTTCTCCTGCTTTCACCAAAAAGGATTCGGGGAAAAAGTTTTCATCCAGGGCGACAGAAATGGCATCCTGCGTTCCCTGAATGGCGATTTGTACCCCATCAGAATTGAGGCGAATCGGTCCAGTTAAGACGGGTTCAAATTCTAAGGTAGAGAGGGCAAATTGGTCTAAGCGCACATCCCCGATCGCATTGATATCAAAGGGTAAAGTTTGAGGAGATTGCGGTACAGTTCCGGTAATTTGTCCAGCAAAATTCACGGTTCCAGCAATAAAGGGCGGTAGAGGTTCCCCGGTTGCGGTTTGCGTGGGGAGATTGGCGACGGGTAGGGGTAATCCCGCTAAATTAAAGTCAGTGACATTCAAATTAAAGTTAAATCCAGTGACTTGCGGGGCTTCGATTCCAGCGACATCCACAAAGACTGTACCGTTAGCAGTTAATCCCGGGGCTGATATTTGGGTCACTTCTATACTTTCCCCGGTCCAACGGAAGGCGCTGGTTAGGGGGGAAATGCTGGATGCAAAGGGGGATAAGGGGGAGTTGGGGGTACCTGAGTCTAAGACAAGTTCCGCTTGTCCGTTGGCGCGAATATCGGCCAATTCAAAGGAATCAGCGGTTCCCGAGAGACTGATGCTTCCGGTGGAAAGGGCTAAAGGTTCTTGCAAGTCGGGGGCAAAGGCATTGAGAGGCAGTTCTGATGCCTGTAAGACGGCATTCCAGGTTCCGCCATCCAATCCGAAGGTACTGGTGACGGTTCCGCCTGCGACCCGTAATCGGGCATCTCCGGCGATCGCCAGATTCTGGGGTTGTAATTGTTCGATATTGCCATCAATGCGGAAGTCGGCATTAGCGAGTTCGACCCAAACGGGTAAGTCTGGGGCGAGTTGGTTGACTTGTATGCCGGTGGAGTTGACGAAAGCGCTCACATTGCCGTTGTTTAAGGTCGCGTCTGCCTGAATTCGACCGTTGGCAATGGCGAGTTGGGCGTCGGCAGTGGCGTTAATTCCGGCAGGGGTGAAGGAGGTGAGACTTCCCGCTAATAACACTCGACTATCGGAGATTTGGAGGGTTTGACTCACATTTGGGGCAAATTGATTTAATCCGAAGTCATCGGCGAGTAGGGTTGCCTGGAATTGTCCATTTCGGAGGAATCCTTCTCCGGTGACTGCGGCATTGGAGACGAGTAACTGGAATTGGGTGTTGGCATCCAGGTTGAGGGGGTTGAAGTCGGCGAGGTTGGCGCGGATGGTGGTTTCGGCAGAGGCGATCGCCACCGGAATCCCTAACTCGGGCGCAAACTGGTTGGCGTCGATGCCAGTGGCATTAATCACCGTTGTGAGTTGACCATTGCGGACGGTACCCGTTCCGGTGAGATTGCCATTGGCAACAGCGATTTGTAATTCCGCCTGGGCGTCAATGCCTTGCAGTTCCAAAGCATTAATCTGGCCCGATGCCGCCAATCGACCATCTCCAATGACTAAGTTTTCCGGTAAATTTTGGGCCAATTGACTGCCCTGAATGTTGCTGGTGGTTACCAAAGCGTCAAATTGTCCATTGCGGACGGTGGCAGTTGCCACACCTTGGGCATCAGCTACATCCAAATTGGCATTCAGGGTGAGATTCAAGGCCCGGGGGTCTAAGGTGGCGATATTTCCGGAAACGGCCAAGTTGCCCTGATTGACGACAACGGGGACGGGCAATTCTACAAAGGGATTGACCGCAATGCGATCGCCCGTTACGGTTCCGGAGAACAGTCCTTGATTTAAACGACCCTCCCCTTGCAGACTCCCTCCAGGCGTTTGCAGTCTCACTTGGGCTGTCGCATTCACGGTCTCGGGGCCAACATTAGCTAAGTTGCCCCGCGCCCTCACTTGTCCCCCCTGAAGTTGTATCCCCACGAGGTTCGGGTCGAGTTGTGCTAAGGCTAATCCTGCCCCATTCACCACCGCCTCAAATTGGCCGCGAGTCACTGTCGAACGTGCGGTCACTGTGCCTCCCAACAGTTGTACCTCACCTTGCAGATTGGCATTAATCTCTTCCGGGGCAAAACTCCCGAACCGTCCCGTCGCCGTTATTCTTCCGCGACCCAAGGTAATCGGAACAGGCGCATCCGTCGCCCCAGAACCAGGGACAAAGGACAAAGGACTACTCACAATTGACCCTTGAAAATTGCCGTTTTGCAGTCTAGCGTCAGCTACTGCGGTGCCGTTGGCGAGATTTAATCGGAGTTCCGTGGTGGCGTTGAGGGTAGAGGGGGTGAGGTTGGCTAAATTTCCGGCAATGTTGACTCGACCTTGGGCTAATTGGACTGGAAGGGGTAGCACATTGGGGAAGAGGCGATCGAGAGAGAGGTTATCGGCAGTGAGAGTTCCTTCGAGGTTGCCTCTGCGGATAGTGGCATTGGCATTAATTGGAGCACCGGCAATATTTAGGTTGAATTGCCCGATCGCATTCACGCCGTTAAGTTCCAAACTGTCCAGGGTTCCCGTCACCGTCCCTTGACCATTGGCAACAGTGACAGGACCGGGTAAGTTGGGACCGATGAAGGGTTCTAAGGGAACATTGGCGGCATTAAACGTGGCATCAAATGCCCCATTGACCAAGCGCCCATCCACGGTAACTGGTGCATCTCCAACCCGTAGCTGGATTTGCGTCGTGGCTAAAATATCCTCGGGATTTAAACTGGGTTCGACTCCCGATAAGTCCGCAGAGAGGTTCACCCGTCCCGTTGTGAGAACAACCGGCAAGGTTTGCGGTTGAGGCAGGAAAGGCGCTAACGGAATCTCCGAGGCATTGAGGGTGGCGATTAATTGGCCGTTGAGAAGTTGACTGTTGGCAGTGAGGGGATTTCCCGCAACATTCAGTTGCAATTGACTGGTTGCGGCGATCGCACTTAACGCCACATTATCCAGATTCCCAGACAAATTCACCCGTCCTTGGGCGATCGCCACCGGGACCGGCAGGAGTTCGGGGACCAGGGAATCCACGGCGAATCCTGTCGTGGTAGCAATCACCTGAAAGTCCCCATTATTTAATCCTGCATCCGCATTCACCGTCCCTCCCGGAGTCTGTAACTCAGCTTTCGCAGTTGCCTGGAGATTATTGGGGTCCAAAGACCCGGCCAAAGTACCACCGAGGGTGAGATTCGCTGTGGGGAGAGTGGTGGCAACCGCTAAATTGGGGATAAACTGCCCTAAATCCACCTGGGAAGCGTTGACATTCGCCTGCCATTGGCCGTTATTCACCGTGGCATCGGCAGTGAGTGTTTCCACCCCTGGAGTCTCCACCGAGGACCGGGCAATCACCTCCAGTTCATTGGCATCTAGGTCGAGGTTGCCCGACGCTTGAATTCGGGCGGTTAAAATCCCTGGGATTGCTGGGGTGGCAGTCGGTCCCGGTGTCCCGAATTGATTGATATCTAGTCCTTCTGCGGTAACAAATGCCCGCCATCGGTCATCGGTTAAACTGCCATTGGCCGTTACAGTGCCTCCGGCGACTTGAAAGCGGGCATTGGGAACGACAACGGTATCGGAGAGGACAATAATTTCCCCTTGACCCGGATAAGTCGCTTGGGGAAGTTGCCACTGAATTAAAGTGGTCGGACTCTCGGGAGATCCGGTAACTTTAACTGTGGCATTGGCAGAACCGAGGACAATGGGGAGGGGGGAGTCTAGGTAAGGTTGGGCGATCGCATCTGCCGGAATATTCCGCGCTTCAATTTCCAAAGCGAGGGCCTGCATCGGTTCTAGGGGGACAATTCCCTTGCCAGTAATTTGGCCTCCCGCTACAGGTTCGGCCAGAAATTGGTTAACCGTGAGGGTGTTTTGTTCTACGACAATGGTCACATTCGCTTGCAGCAACCGCAATAGAACTTTGTCTACCGCGATCGGTTGTGTATTGGCGATCGCAGCATTCACAATCGGCGCTTCCAACCGTCCCGTGAGTTGTATTTCCCCCGCCAATTCCCCCACAATATCCAGGGGGACATCCAATTCCAAGGACTTAATAAAATCCTCGGTACTCACGGGCAAAATTTGAAGTCCTAAATTATATTCCCCTTCTCCTGCGGTATCAATAAACCCTTGGGCCGTAGCGGGAATTGTCCCATAAAACGCACTGGTATTTTCAAACCCCACGCTTAACTCAGAAAAGCGCAATAAACCCCGCCCTTGAGTAATGTTTTGGGGTAATCCAATTAACTGGGCATTAATATCCCAAAAACTGGCAACTCCTTGCCATCCAAACAGTTCCTCATTACTCAGATGAATCGTCAAATTAGCATTTAATCTGCCTTGATAGGCAGCCAGAGGTAAATTGGGAATTAACGGGATAACATCCTGGGCATAGAGATTATTGCCCTGAATTCGCAAGCGCGTTTCAGTGCTTTTTAGTTGGGTTTCTCCACTCACTACCAAAGTGGGATTTGGACCCTGTTCCCCTTCAATGTCTACTCGGGGATTGGCCTGGACTTGATAAGCGACCCGAGTTTGGTCATCCAAAAACGTAGCATCCCCTTCGACATTTTCGACCGCCCAGGGCCGAGGCGGGGGAACCACTTCCAAATTTTCAATTTCTGCCCGCAGTTCCGCAGAAGGCACTAATACTAAAAATCCCGAGTTGAAACGAATCGCATCGACCTCAATGGTAATGGGACCGGGTTCCTCATCACTGGGATGAAGGGTTGTTTCTAACCACACTCCCTCCGGGGTTTGTTCGAGATAAATATTCGGCGCAACCAGAGTGATATCTAACGCTAGGGTGCGACTTTGTAAGAACTTCCAGAGATTAAAAGAGACTTCCACCCGTTCAATTGTGGCGCGATCGGGATCGGCGGCGGTAGCGGGAACACTGGATTCCCCAAGGGTAATGCGGGAGAGGGAAAAGCCTTTAACTGGACCCACGGCCACTGGGCGCTTGATCAGTTTCGTGAGTTCTTTGCTGACTAAGGGGGAGAGTTGATTCATCAGGAAATACCAACCATAAACTGCACCTGCTGCGCCCCCAACAAGCAAGAGTGCACCGACAGTCAGGCTGGTCCGTTTTAATAGCAGCCCCCAGGGAGGGGAGGGAGTCCGGGGATCCGGTTTAGGTTGGGGAGAGTTGGGGGAGTGGGTCATCTGGTGATATCAACAGCGCTTAATCTACATACACTGCGAGACTTGATGGTTTCGCCGGAATGAACTGCATAAAACCCAAATCCCCCAATTTTAAGGGAAGACTTTAGCAGGAAATTGGTGATTTCTATCCACAGGAGTCAGACCCAGGAGACTTGAGACTCATCCGATGTAGCTTTAGACTGGGTAAAGACTTCGTTTGATTCAGGCGCAGACTCGGAGGGTCGATTTTTTACTTTAATCTAACGGGTTTCGTCGGGCGTCTACCTAGAGGATAGTCCCTGGATAGATCGCGCTCGCCCCTCCTTAAAGATAAACTACTCAAAGTTTAGAAATATCGTTTGAGCTTATGCGAGTATTCGTGTTACTCTTTAATCCCCGCACGGAGAATGAAGGTATCCACACCCTACGGATTGGCGATCGCAACACGATCCTGATGTTTGAGTCGGAAGATGACGCCACCCGTTACGCCCTGTTATTGGAGGCACAGGATTTTGCGAGTCCCACTCCTGAAGCTATGAACTCGGAGGAGATTGAAGAATTTTGCCGAGAGGCGGGGTATGACTCCAAGCTGATCCATGAAGGGGAGTTAGCCATTCCCCCAGAAACGAATCTGGAAGAACTGGAATGGCAACCGGAGGCCCCGTTATCGGAGGATGATAATTTGCCCTCATTAGAACTCGATCGCATTCGCCGTCAGTTGGAAGGACTGCTGTAAATCAGGGCTTTTCCCATTCAGGTTACACCTTAAGCCGTCCCCTCCCCTGTGTCTTGAGGAGGGGAACGGACTTACAAGAGTAGGTTTTTTATGTCCGGTCCCCGGACCTTGGCAAGGTCCGGGTTAGGGTGGGGTCATAGTGACGTGCGATCGCACTTGCGCGTAGAAAGAGGTGGGTGGAGTGTCGGAGTGACGTGCGATCGCACTTGCGCGTAGAAAGAGGTGGGCACCCGCCTCCATACAGGCGCGATCGCCGACTGTGAGTGCGTGACGTGGCTTTGCCACGTCATGAAGACCCCACCCTAACCCTCCCCTTGCCAAGGGGAGGGGACCGGAGGTAAAAACCCTATCTTGTAAGAGGGGAAGGGAACGGAGGGGAGGGTTTAGTTTAGGTCCCCTCGACCCGCTACCCAGGACCCGGGAAAGCCTTGGCAAAGCTGGAATTGCTCATCAAAAATTCTTAATTATTCATTCATCCCTCAATCATGACAAACTTGGAGGAACGGGGACATCTACTCACAGAGCAGGTGAATCCCAGTAGCGCAAATCTCGACCGACTCAGTTCTCTGGAATTGGTGGATCTGTTCAATCAGGAGGATGCCAAAACTTTAGCGGCGATCGCCAGTGCCCGGACTCAACTCGCCCAAGCGATTGACCTCGCCGCAGACAAACTCCGGCAAGGCGGACGCCTCTTTTATATTGGTGCCGGGACCAGTGGCCGTCTCGGAGTCCTGGATGCTGCCGAATGTCCCCCCACCTTCTGTACTCCCCCGGAAATGGTCCAGGGGATCATTGCCGGGGGTGCCGGGGCTTTAATCCGCAGTTCTGAAGACCTGGAAGACCGCGCCGAAGATGGAGAAGATGCCGTAGTGCGCCGCCACCTCACGGACTTAGATGTGCTTGTCGGCATTACCGCTGGGGGGACCACTCCCTTTGTCCAAGGGGCGTTACAAGGGGCCCGTCGTCGGGGGACGAGTACGGTTTTTATCGCCTGTGTTCCCGCAGAACAGGTGGAGATGCCGGTGGATATCGACATTCGCCTGCTCGTTGGACCGGAAATTTTAGCCGGTTCCACTCGGTTAAAGGCGGGAACTGTGACCAAAATGGCCTTAAATATCCTGTCAACGGGGGTGATGGTCAAGCTGGGAAAGGTCTATGGTAACCGCATGGTGGATGTTTCGGTCACGAATAAAAAGCTCCAAGACCGTGCCTTGAGAATTCTGGAAGATTTGACGGGGTTAAGTCGCAAAGAGGCGGGGTTTCTGTTAGAAAAAAGCGGGCGATCGGTCAAACTGGCCTTAATCATGCATTGGACTCATCTCAACAAAGAAGAGGCTCAACAGTTGCTAAAAACTCATAACGGACAACTGCGACAGGCCGTAGATAGTCTGAACAAGCCTACCCCCTAACCCCCTAAAATATTTCACCATCACGCCTCTCCCAACTGCTCACCTTGAACCTGAATTATTAATTGAAAACTCATGACAGATAGCTCACCGGAAATGTCCAAGCCCAATGCAGAACCGGCTTTATCCCCCCAAGAAGTCGAAGATTTAATCCGATTACTGCGGCGCAAAGAAGGAAACTGGGTCGGCTGGGGAATGGCCTGCCAACGCTTGCAAAAAGCCGGTTATAATTCCCAACAAATTTTTGAAGAAACCGGCTTTGAGCAGATTCAACAAAATCAAATTGTAGTCGGTTATCAAGTTTATAATTCTATTATCGCTGCTGGAGTAGCCGAAGATACCCAGGCGCATTTTAACCGCAAAGGCAGCGATATTCTCTATGAACTCCGCATCCTTAGTCAAAAAGACCGCGCCAAAGCAGCCGAGTTTATTGTAGGTAGAAACCTGGATGTTGACGAGACTCACGAACTCGTCAAAGCGATGAAAGATTTATCCCGACTCGCCAAAATTCCTGAAGCTTTTTCTACCCATCCCGGGGATGCTGTCGCCTATCAATGTTGGAAACTCACCCGCCAAAAATCCGATTTACAAGAGCGATCGCGCTTAATTGCCCGAGGATTATCTTTCGCCCATAGTATCACCGCCCGCCAACAAATCGAACAACTGCTCACGGATTTTACAGTCACCTCTACTCGATCCGCACCCACCCTCTCAGTTTACCGCCTAGAATCAGCGGAAGAATTGCCTAAAATCCTCCCGGTTGTCGGCAGAATGCCCCTTTCTGTGGAAGATTTACAAGCCGTTCCCTTGATTGAACCCGAAGAACCCTTTGGCATCGTCAAATCCGCAGGAAATGCCGCTTGGGTTCCCGTACCCAGTTGGCAAGTTCTTTTACGCGCCGAAGATCCAGTGACTATCCTCTGGCATAGCGATGATTTACCGATTACCCTACCAGGAAAAGCTGAAGAAGTCCTCGTCTTAGTCGATCGCGCCGCCCGCCAATGGGACCCCAATGGGTATTTTTTGTGGGAAGAAAATAGCTTACTAAAAATGCAGTGGTTTGAACAAGAACCGGAGATGAAAATTCTCGGCAAGGTGTTGTTAGTTCTGCGTCCTAAAAAGTTCTTAGATGAAGATTTCACTAAGGAAATGTGGCAAATGGATGAGTAACGGAAAGCCCGCACCCTAAAGGGTGGGGCTATACGGACAAAGCCCCCCTACGCGGGCTAATTTTTTAATTCTAACCCTCGTATCATGGCTCTGCCATGATATGCTTTCATCAGCGGCTTAAGCGCCTATTAAATCCCCCAAACCAACACACTAAATCCTCGTATCATGGCTCTGCCATGATATGAAAAATCAGCGGCTTAAGCGCCTATTAAATCCCCCCACACCGATAAAGTTGATAAGGAATTCCTAACCGATAATACTGACTAGGGTCAAGATTACAGAGGCGATCGCCTAAAACCAATTGAGGCGGATATTCTCGCTGACGCAAACCTGGTGCTATAATCCATAAATTAACAGCAGAAGGCGGTAATCCCGAAACAGAACCCAGATTTTCCCAGACGGATTGATAACTGGGCGATCGGCTCATAAATGCCCAACCCGTCTCAGGTAAATTCCCCCCTCTCATTTTATCCAACTCCAGGGCAAAACTCAACCCCAATGCCACCTCTTGAGTATTCTCATATCCCACCACCACCACCAACGGGACAGTCGGTTCTAAATTTAGCTGCTGCGCCACCCCTGCCGGATCATAAGGCTTTTGAAATACCCAATTTGATACCACAAAAACACTACTCACCACCCCAATAATGAAAAAACCAGGAACCCAATACAACTCTCCCTGCTTCCTGATTTTCTGAATCCAACCCTGACCCTTAAACTCTGCAAAATTGCTTTTTTCTTTTATCACTCCCGGATTGCTCATCAAACCCGCGCCCAATAACGCACAAATCCCCGGATAATAGATAAAGTGGTAGCGGACTGCCGAAGTAATATCTTTCCCTAATAAATAAACAATAGCGAAATATTCCAATAAAACAAAGCTGGTAAATAATAACAAATTTAGGCCGGATAACTGCGTTTTTTCATTTCTTATAATTTCTATAAATCGGGGGAAAATACCAAGCAAAAAAACCCCAATAAATAATAACATAAAAGTAGCCGAAGGAATCATAATCCATAGCGGTTGATTTTCCACAGGGAATGCGACTGTCATTACCATCCAACCGGCTAAGGTTTGAAAAATTGGGGTTACACTATCTACCCATGAAGGTTCAAACGGCTTAAACCAATCGGTTTCGGGACGGCTGAAATGGTTGTAAAGAGTGGACAACCAAGGTATATAAAACAATAAAGGAAGTAAAGAATATCCCAGCAAACTGAGCCAATTTATATTTTTTTTAGCCTTGATTGATACAATATTTTCTTCTCTTTTTAGTCTTTTATGGTGCAAAAACTTCTTCAAAATTACGGCTATTATTGTCAATAATTCAGCCATCCAAACCAACAAGAAAAAATAATGAATATACAGTCCTAATGTATTGAAAGTTGCCCAACTGATTCCCACCCAGGGGTTAACTCTCTCCCGATGATGTAAATATTTTTGAATTTGAATGAATCCCATCAGGGATAGAATAATCAACAGCATCGGTAGGGTATAATGCCGCGCCTCTTGGGAGAGATAAACTGCAAAGGGAGAAACTGCCATCACTGCTGCACCCATAACCCCTGCTTGCCGAGAAAAGGCCATCCGATTTAACCCATACATGGCAGCGATCGCACTCACGCCAAACCATGCCGAGAGCGATCGCGCTTGCTCAATCCAAGACCCCCGAACCCGAGTTAACCACTCATGAGTTAAGCAAAAAAACAGCGGGGGATGAGTGGATTCTGTTGCCACATTTTGGGCAATTTGTCCACAACTTGCTGCCGAATTCAAAGTAAAAATATCGGCAAATTCCCCAAGGGGAAGTACCGCATCTAAGGGAATATCTTGATAACTGCGCCCCAAACTAAACAACCCGGTCAAAATTTCATCTAACCA
>NZ_JAFLQW010000425.1 GCF_017313335.1 Phormidium pseudopriestleyi FRX01
AGTAAATGGCTCAGGCGGGATTTGAACCTGCGACCTTGGGCTTATGAGTCCCCTGCTCTAACCTACTGAGCTACTGAGCCTTGGTGTTTTTTCACCTTTATTACTGTAGCACAATTTTTAGATTTGTCTAGTCCTTTGGAAAAAATTTTTATGATTCCCGAATCCCTTAATTTTCCGTGGGGTGAGGACCTTGAGGGGAGAGGGATGGGACTTAGGGACGGAGGGGGCGGGAGGCCCGATCGCCGCAAACCCTCAGACCCTCAGCGGAAGGGACAGTCTAGGACCCTGGATTTCCCACCACGGTGAAAAGGCTATTCATCACCACTGCTGCTATTACTACTGCTACTACTACTTTGCACTGGGCGAAACGGATTTAAAAAATTCAGAAAAGGGAACAAACTGCGGGACTGCACCCACAAGCGCCCCGTGCCTTGAAAGCGACAGACTAACCCTTCCCCACCCAGAATACCCGTTTTTAATCCCCGGAAGGATAATCCGCCTAAGACTTCAACCCGATAGTCCAGAGTATCTTCAAAGGCCACAATATAACTGGTGTCAACAATATAGTCCCCGGCGATGGGAATTTCTACAATAGCACCATAGGAGTTGAACCACAAATCCCCCTCCCCAGTTGCCCGGACTAAAAATAAGGATTCCCCACTAAAAAAGCCTTTAAATCCTTGGAATTTGGTATCAATTACAACGGTAGGACTGGATGCTAAAAATCCAGAGGATTGAATAAATAAACTATTGCCCTGTAACACATAATGTTGAATATCTCCGGGAACAGCAGGGGATACAAATAACTGACCCGCTTTGCTCTCTGCTGTAAATTCGCTAATAAACAGGGATTCTCCACTCACCATCCGGCCTAATCCTTTTATCAATCCCCCTTTGATTTTTGATTTCATTTTAATGCAGGTATCCATTGCGGCCATTGCTCCGCTTTCAACCGATACACTTTGGTCCGCTTGCAAGTCGAGGCGTAAGGAGGCATAGGAGGGAGAATGTTCGATTTCGTAAGCAATCGCAGGAGTCATGTTAATTTCCCTTTAATCAATTTTTATTTGCCAATTAATCAGGTGTTTGAAGTTATTAAACCTTGAGCAGCCATTGAGAATAAATTGAAATATATTCCCGTTTTATTCACTGCGCGGAGATAATTGATTCCCGATAAGTTTGCCGAAAGATTGGGGATTGTGGGTTTGACAAAAGAGACGACCTCTGCCTTTAAACCGACAAACAAACCCTTCTCCACTCAGCCATGCACTCACCCAATTGCTTCCGGGGGGTTTGGTAATTTCAAAGGTTAAGGTTTTTTCAAAGGCCACAATATGGCTGGTATCGACGATATATTCACCCTCAACAAATATTTCATAAATAGCCCCAAAGGAACTTAAAAGCAGGTCACCGCGACCACTGATATCGAGCCAAAAGAAACTTTCTCCAGAAAATAAGGATTTAAAGCCTTGAACGCCAATATCCAGGATGACTTGAGCGCTACAAGCTAGGTAAGAAGTGGCTTGGACAATTAAGCCGGTTTCTCGGAGTTGATAGTGAAAAATATCCCCTAACATTTTCGGGGACAAGAAGATTTCGCCGCCGGTGGAGGGAGCACGAAAGACGCTTAAAAATAAGGATTCCCCGGCGAGGGTGCGTTTCAATCCACCAAAGATGCCGCCGCCTTTGCCTCTGCGGAGGGTGGTGCTGACTTGCATATCGCCATTCATGGCAATCATGCAACCGGCTTCAGCTAAGATATCTTCACCTGGTTTGAGGGTGAGATGGGCGATCGCACAGTCGGGTTGATGTAAAATATTGACCTTCATAGTTGCTGAGGCTTTCCCTCTGAGATTACCGAAATTTTGGGTTTAAAAAATTGACTAAGCCTTCCACGCTTCGGGATTGTAAATAAATAATTCCCTGCCCTTTTAAGCGATTGACAAATCCTTCCCCGGATGAGAGGGAACTAAATAAGCCCCCGGAAAGGGAAAATCCCATTTTGATGCTCGGTTCGTAAGCGACTAAATGACCATTGTCCACGATAAACTCGCCGTTAATTCGTTTAGGAGTCAATCCACCATAAGCCCCGAAAAATACGCGCCCGGTGCCGGTTAATTTGAGTTTAAATAGTCCCTCGCGGGCGAACCAACTGGCAAATCCTGCCCAACCGAGGGTAATTTTTATCCCGGGGGTATGAGCAACATAAGCCCCGGGTTGCAAGCAGATACTAGACTGGGTGAGTTCAATGCAAGCGATATCCCCAATAGTGGCTTGACTGAGGATCAATTCTAAAGGGTGAGTGGTGGGATTGCGAAAGACGTTAACCAGTAGACTTTCTCCCCCAAACCATTTTTTTAATAAACCGGAGAAGAACCCGCCGGAAAATTGGGTTTTCATGGCAATCCGGCTATCCATCGAGATGGCGGCACCCGGTTCGGCGGTGATGGATTCGCCGGGACTGAGGGTGACAAACAGGGTGGCAAAGGAGGGTTTATAACGAATATAATATTCCACGGTAGAACTCTGTTGTTTCTAAGGGTGATGATTATTTACCAGTTTGGCAAGATTTAGGGGGAAGTCTCGATTCCTTAACAAAAAGCAAGATATCTCCGTCAGGGGAGGTGATGATAGGTTAAGGGTGGCGATCGCCTGACTGCGGGGGGACTATTTGACAATAAGAGGGTAAATTGAGAATCGATAACCTGCAAGAGAGGCATCTATCATGCCAAAAATTAGTCCGGCGTTCATTTTGATTTTGACTGTATTGGTGAATGGGTTCTTCTGTATGGCGATCGCCATCACGGCGGCGTCCCCAACGAGTTTAGGCATTTTGCTGGGGGTTTTAACCCTCGGATGTGGACTGTTATGTGCCTTAACCTATGGGTTACCCGGGGGGAGGGTGGAAGGAGGGGTTTGGCTGTTTGCGGTTCTGCCTCTGATTGCGGCGGTGTCGGTGTACTTCCTCCTCGTCAGTGAGTCCCTCAATCCCGCTTTTCAGGCCAATTTAAGTGCGGCATCGGTGTTGTTGTGGGTGTTGGGGACGGGATTGCCGACGGTGTTGATTCTATGGCAACGGTGGCAGCGCTGGCAATCCTCGCCGATCGCCGGGCGATCGGGGTTACTGGCAGTGGTTGAAAGTGAAGCGATCGCCAGACAGCAGCAGTCGTTACATTATGCGGTACAGCGCTATTTGGTGCGCGAACCCCTCACTGAGGAACTCCCCCGGTTGTGGGATGTGGAGGTAAAAATTGGCAAGCACCCCAGACGGAAACTCGAACCGGAACAAGGGATTCTGGAGGGGTTCCAGGTGGCAGCACCTCGACAAGCGGGGGTAGAGGCGCTGAATGCCTTGGGAGTGCGTGCGGACCCGGAAACGGGTGCTCTGGAAATGGGGGCGATCGCCGGCATTGTCTTGATTCTCGGTGCACCGGGTTCGGGTAAAACTAGCACTTTGTTAGAATTAGCCCAAGAGTTATGCGATCGCGCCAGACAAAATGAGCTAGAACCCGTGCCGGTTGTCCTAGATTTAGCACATTGGCAAGATGAACTCCCCTTGCTCACTTGGATTGAGGAAGAAGTCTGTCACAAGTATAACACTCACCGGAAGCTCGTCCGAGAATTGTTGGCAGACGATCGCTTATTACCCCTCCTGGATGGACTCGATGAACTGGATAGCACTCAACAGGAACATTGTTTAACAGAAATTGCCCAATCCAAACGCCAAAATGGACAAGTGCTGCCGTTGGTCCTCTGTACCCGCATGGATACTTACAAACAGCGCGCAACTCGTCTGCGTTTGTATGCGGCAGTTGGAGTGCAACCCTTGAAAATGGATCAAATTGAGCGTTATCTACTCGCCTCTCGCAGTCGGGAACTTTGGGAGAATCTCCAAACTGAGCCCACATTATTCCGATTAGCCAAAACTCCTTTATTCTTAAATCTGATGACTGTTGCATACGAGGAAATTTTAATTCATTCCTGGAAACGCCTGAAGACGAGAGACGAACGTCAGCGCTATGTGTTTAATGCTTATATTCGGCGGCAACTGTCTCGGGAAATGGAGAAACCTGTTTATTCCCGAAAAACCGAACCCCCGGCGGAACAAACCAAACTCTGGTTACGCTGGCTGGCAGGGGTCATGAGTCAGAGCAATCAACGGATATTTTCACCGGAATCTCTTCCGGCTTTACGGTTGCAACCCAGCCGAGAGCAGTTAAAGTATCCCCTCGCCCTGGTGCTGCTGTTTATTCTGTTATATGCTGGGTTATTTGCCTTGATTTATGGATGGGAAGTCGGGGGAATTTATGGAATATTTTTTGGGATTATTGCCTTAAGCTGTGGGGGAATTATTGCCTTAAAAGCACCGGATATTGAACTGAAAACTACCTCTCCCCGCACCCTGTGGCAGTCGGCGATCGTCTCCGTGAGTTGTTGCCTCATCGGTTTCCTGAGTTTTCAATTAATTGGGGCAATTTTATCCGCTGTCACCACCACGGGAGGTTGGGTGATGTATTTGCTTTCGGTGCTGTTTTTCATGGGAGCAACCGCCCCTATTTTAGGCTTAATTTGCGGACTGATTACAGCCATTCCCTGGATGAAGCATTTGCTGGTGCGCGTGATATTGTGGCGCAGAGGGGAGATTCCCTGGAACTATAGCCGGTTTTTGGAATATGTCAGCCAACGGTTATTTTTGCAGCGAGTGGGATGGCAGCAGTATCGATTCATTCATGAGTTATTGCGCGATCGCCTCGGTGAGAGCTAAAACCTGTTCCTTCCCCTGCCTGCAAATGCTCTCCTGTCAACCGTTGAGGGCGATCGCTCCTGGAGTTTCCTCTCCTGTCATGCAAATGCCATCCCGCTGTCATCTCGACTCCATACCCCCTCGTTAGAGTATTTCTTAGCTATTGAAGAACCCTCGCTGTTTTCCGGTAGCTCCTGCACTCCTAAAAACCTCTCGGTTCCCACTGAGAGGTTTTTTTTTGCTCCAAACTCCCCTTTCCCTAACTTTTTTATTCCTTCCCTACAATTACACCCTTTATCCTACAATTAACTTAAAGCATTTTGTCCAAACTCAGGTGAATTTATGCCCGATATTGTCGATATTGCGGTGAGCAATGACTCCTTTAAAACCCTTGTCGCTGCGGTGCAAGCGGCGAATTTAGTCGAAACCTTAAAAAGCCCCGGTCCCTTCACCGTTTTTGCTCCCACCGATGCCGCATTTGCCAAATTGCCCCCAGGAACCATTCAAACCCTGTTACAAAATATTCCTCAATTGGCTCGAATTTTAACCTATCATGTCGTTCCGGGTAAATTGATGCAAGCGGATTTAGGAAAATTAGACTCAGTTACCTCCGTGGAAGGGTCTCCGATTTCTCTGGATTGTTCCAGTGGATTTGAAGTCAAAAATGCCACGGTTGTTGCTGCCGATGTGGAAGCCGATAATGGGGTAATTCATGTGATTGATACGGTGATTTTAATGGGATAAAATCCAGGGTGCGTCATTATGACGCACCCGAGAACCTTATCGATAATCCTGACTCTGTATATCGCGTAACCGGGCTTCAGGACGTTTAAATCGATCTAACTGGCTTTCAAAAAACCGACGATTTGCCATCAAATGCTTGGGATTTGGGTCATCTAAGGGATAGAGTAAGGCAGTCCGTAAGGCTTGAATGACAGCGGAAGTGACACAATACATTGAGCGCTGGAAAGTAATTCCCAACTGAATCAACATATCATCCTCTCCCCGGCAGTATTGGCGATAATAATCTACCAAATAGGGGGGGAGGAAATGGAGCATATCCTGCATTAATAACGTCGGGGGAATTCCTGCCGTTCCCACCGGAAAGACATCGGCATATAAAATGCCATAATGAAAGTCTTTTTGCTCATCCGGGACTTGTTTGGCTTGGGCGTTATAGGATTTAGTGCCTCGGAAGGGTGCAGTCCGATAAAAGACGGCTTCGACGTAGGGTAAGGCGGCTTCATATAACCAGGTAAAGCCTTTAGATTTGGGGATAATTTCGTAAACTTTGCCGCGAATATGGGCGTGATGGTAAATGGGACGTCCGGCGATCGCAAAGATGCCATTAACCAGGAAATTCATGGCTTCCGGGACAGTGGTGAGGTTGCCTTCATCATAAAGATCGGACATTTCAAAAAAAACCGGGGCCATCACTTCCCAGAACAATCCCAAGTTACTATAATACGACAATTGTCGCACCTGTTCTAAAAACATTTCGGGAAACAGTTTATAGAGTCCCAACATTGCGGGATTGCCTTGAAAATAGGCTTTGATGGCAGCATCAGCATTGGCTTTGTACTCGTCACTATCGAGATAGGCATCAAACTTACCCCAACCCATATCTCTGCCATGCCACAACATCGATCGCATACAGGCTTCGGCGAATTCCATATTAATGCGATCGTGGAACAAATGATGGAATAACCGGGGAATTTTCTGGTTTAATTCGCCTTTTTCCATAAAGGCTAAGAGCTCCGGATGTACTGTCGCCTCTCCCCGCCAGATTCGCAAGTCGGCATCATCTCCGGCATAGTGATTATGCAGTTCTAAATACTCTTTCGGGAGGAAGTATTTGAAGAAGTCCAAGGGTTCTAAAAAGACCTCTTGGGCAATATAAAGCAAATCGCGCCAGTAGAAGTCCATCGGCACCGCGTAGGCTTTATAAATGCCGATAATTTGCTTCAAATTTTCCGGATTATCCGGCAACATTGAGCCACCGGCTTCTAACCGATGAATAATATCAGCAAATTCATGGGTAGAGGGGGGGAGTTGGGTAGAAGTTGCAGTTGTCATAGTTTGGATTTTTCCCTAGATAACAATCAAGCAAGGTAATTAAGACTGATTTTTCAATGAGTTATAGCGAGTCTAAAGCAGGCAGGAGGACCCGAGAATTCAGGAGTGGGAGCGTCTCGCTCCCTATTGCAGCAAGGGAGCGAGACGCTCCGACTCCTCCTGCATCAGCAATTGTCTAATTCATTTTAGGGTGCAAACTTGTTCAAGTCTTGAGCAATTTGCCCTAGATTAGAGGGGGGAATATTGGATACCATTGCTGTCGTTGTCGGTTCACTCCACCGCAGTAACCAACTCGGTTGAATGCCTAATATGAAAATAGTGACCGCCAATACCAACGCCGGAACTCGTTCGACTGCCAAAACTTTTGGATAATATGCCAACTGATTATCCAGCTTTCCAAAACAGGTGCGATTGATTAAAATGGCGAAATAAACTGCTGTTAAACCCGAGGCAATAATACAGAGTAAAGTCTGTACGGGGAATACAGAAAAGCTCCCTTGAAAGACCATGAATTCTGCAATAAATCCTACTAATCCGGGAATTCCAGCACTCGCCATGCCGCCTACAATCAGGAAGGCACTGGTGAGAGGTAATCCGCGATTAGGATTCATTAATCCATTCAAATCATCAAGTTCGCGAGTGCCGATTTTCTGCTCAATGATGCCAACGATATAAAAGAGAAAGGCGAGGATTAATCCATGACTGACCATTTGGGCAACTGCACCGAGTAAGCTGAGGGGGGTTCCGGCGGCGGCGGCGACTAAAATATAGCCCATGTGTCCAATGGAACTATAAGCAACCATGCGCTTGATGTCCTTTTGGGCGATCGCACTGAAGGCACCATACATGACACTAACCACCCCAATAATCGCCAACCCCGGTGCAAGGACTGCCCAGGCTTCCGGGAACAGTTGTAACCCAAATCGGATTAACCCATAAGCGCCTAATTTAGACAGAATTCCCCCCAGGAGAATGGCAACTGCTGGGGATGCTTCCACATAAGCATCGGGCAACCAAGTATGCAAGGGAACTAGGGGAATTTTAATCCCAAATCCGACTAACAGAGTACCTAGTAAAATCAATTGGGTGGTTAAGGATAAATTCTTCGTGGAAATCGAGCCGATATCAAAGCTGCTCGAACCGCTTAACCAAGCAATTCCCAAAAATCCGGCTAATATCAAAATCCCAGATAATGCGGTATAAATCAGGAATTTCATCGCGGCATATCCGCGCTTCTGCCCCCCCCAAATCCCAATTAAGAGGTAAAGAGGAATCAGTTCCAATTCATAAAAAAGCACAAACAATAATAAATTTTGTGCTACAAATGCCCCGGTGAGTCCGGCATTTACGAGGAAAATCAGAGGATAATATAGCCGGGGACGCTCCACGGTTTCACCCCGACCATAAATCGCAATGCAGTTGAGAAACGCACTTAAGGCAAGCAGGGGGAAAGATAACCCATCAATGCCTAATTTATAGCTGAGTCCTAACTGGGGAATCCAAGGTAAATTTTCTGGTAATTGCATTCCCGGGGAGGCTAAATCAAACTGAGTGGCGATCGCCACTGTCCAAGCTAAAATCCCCAAGGCGACTACTAGGGCAATATTTCTAAATAGCGTAGGCGACCCTTTGGAGGGCCAAAATCCAATGAGCGCTGCACCGACAAGGGGTAATCCAATTAATAGACTCAGCATGGCGTTATCCTTTCTAGCTCTTCAAACCTGATTGAACAATGGAAGCACCGAGGCAGGTGGAGTTTAATTGAGCAACTCAACCTCTCCCGTATCTAAATCGTAGTAACCTCCTACTACTTTTAATTTCCCATCGGTGATTAACTCAGAAATAACTGGAGATTTTTTCAACTGCTTGACTTGCCAATAAACATTAGCTTTGACCGCATTTTCTAAGGCGTCACCATTCTGTCCTTGACTCGTTGCCAATGCTGGGGCGATCGCAGCCACTAAGCTGCCAATTTGACCGGGAAATTCACCCCCTTTGATCGCCGCTGTGACCGCCCCACAGCGTTCATGTCCCAATACCATGACCACTTGGGAACCCAAAACAGCCGTCCCAAATTCCAAACTCCCAGTTTCCTCGGGAGTCACCAAATTTCCAGCTTGCCGGACGACAAATAAATCCCCAAATCCGCGATCAAAAACAATCTCAACTGGCACTCGCGAATCGGCACAACTCAGCCGTGACGCAAAGGGAGTTTGATGTTCCGCTACTTCGGTAAGTCGGACAAAAGTTTGGTGGGGATTTAGACGGGTTTCGCTGACAAAACGTTGATTGCCTTCCATTAATAGAGTTAAGGCATCATCCGGGGATAAATTGTCCGGAATTTCCGGGGGCTGATTCGCCCGAATGTTGGAACAACCAGGGGACAGGGTGGCCGCCACCGCGCTAGTCCCCAGGGCTGCTGCCCCAAATTTGAGTAAATTGCGCCGGGAAATTTGATTAGATCTGATTGGGTTTGGCATGAGGTCGCTGGTTTTTGGTTGACCCGCTAGAGTTGACGGGTGTAAAGGGGTGGATCAGCTAGAAATATGGGGTGTTGCGATTGCTTAAAGCTGGACAATTAAGCATGAATCACAATCCATCTATCTAACTTTAGACATCCTGTTGTACCCGAGTGGTTTGGTTTTAAATTAAGAAAATATTCGACAAGGACGGCCAAGCGAGTAAAATCCCTAGTACGGCAATGCCGACCAGAATAGTTAGGGCATAAAATTGGGTTTGTCCCGAAACATTATATTTTAAGCTTTGGCCGCTAAATACGGTGAATAATCCCACTAAATTGACCAATCCATCCACAATATAGCGGTCAAACCAGAACACCATCCGAGAAACCAACTCCACGGCAAATACAATGGTCAGCTTGTACAATTTGGCGGTATAAAAGTCGTAAGCAAAAAAGTCTTGGACGGATTGGGGACCAAATTTGACGGGTTTGGAAAGGCGATCGCTGATGTAAATGAACGCACCCAATCCACCCCCGATGACCGTCGATCCAATTAGAACTCCCGCTACAGGAACATTCAGGTTTGCCCAGTCTGGCAGCAGATTCCATTGCATCAAAATTAACGGAATATGCAGAGTCACGCCCATTAAAACCACCATTGGTAAGACCATCGGCCAATGCACTTCCGGCGATCGCACTGTCATCGGTTTTGGTTTCCCCGCAAATATCAATCCGAACTCGCGAATTACACTAAATGCCGTTAACCCATTCACCAACACTAATACGCCCACCAACTCCGGGTGAGTCGGCCACAGATTCTCCGCCATTGTGAGCAACGCCCAGAATCCCCCAAAGGGTGGGAACGCCACTAAACCAGCCACTCCTACGAGAAACGCCAACCCAGAAATCGGACGCCGAGACCACAATCCTCCATACTGAGTGAGGTCTTGAGTGATCGTATTCCAGATAATCCCTCCGGTAGACATCACCAAAAGTGCCATTGCCACCGCGTGAGAGAGTAGCAACATCAGCGCGGTTTGAGTCTCGCCTGTCCCCACGGCGATAAACACTAGCCCCATGTATGCACTCACGGAGTAAGAGAGCGATCGCTTGATATCAATTTGGGCAATGGCGATCGCTGAAGCCCCTACTGCCGTCACGGCCCCAATATAAATCGCCGTCGTCGTGGCAATCTCTGAGAGCGCTAATATCGGCTGTAATTTAATCAACACCCAGGCCCCAGTTGCCACCACCACCGAATTTCGCAAAATCGTACTGGGAATCGGCGCCTCCATCGCCTCATCCAACCACAGATGCAACGGAAACTGAGCGCATTTCCCCAAGGGTCCCGCAATTAAAGCTAACCCCAACAAGGTGGCGACTTTTGGATCTAAATCAGCCGTTTGGGCCCATTGTGCTAATTCATCAAAATTCCAAGTGCCTGCTAACGGTAATAAAGCAACCACTCCCATCAGCAGGATTAAATCTCCCACCCGTTTTGTTAAAAAAGCATCTCTTGCACCCGTCACCACTAATGGTTGTGAGAACCACAATCCCACTAATAAATAAGTACCTAGGGTGAGGACCTCTAAAATGACATAGCTGAAAAACAACGAATTGCACAAGATCAGGGCGCAAATTCCCGCTTCAAATACTCCCAACATGGCATAGAAGCGACCCCACCCCCAATCCATTTCCATATATCCCACGGCAAAAATCTGCGCCAGCAAATTCAATCCCGTGACTAATGTCATTGCACCCACCGTCAAGGCGGATATTTTTAAATCCACCGTTAGGGTTAACCCCGCAGCATCCAACCAAGTCCAAGATATCTCTTTCGCCGGTTGATTCCAGGTGGCCAGTAATGCCAGTAAACTATGAAGCCATGCTAAAAATGTCAGGACTAAATTAATATAGCCCGAGGGTCTTGGTCCAGTTTTTCGGATGGTTCCCGGTGACCAAGCGCCAGCGAGGAGTCCCCCGAGTAATGAATACCCAGGCACGAACCAAACGGTTGTCAGAAGTAAATCAGCCATCCGCATTTCCTAATTTGTGTGTGAACGAACAGTCTGCTGCTCCTGCTTCCCTTGGATTTTTAAGGAGGGCAGGTGGGCAGATCGGGAACAGATTTATATTTTCTTAATCTTGATTGAATTAGAGTATCGTCATTCCGTAACAAAAGGAAGGGATCGCTCCACAACAATTGATAATTTGTTGTCTAATTTATTCTTATAACCGTGTATTTACAAGGCTTCTAGCCGCATAATACGCGGTCTAAGTCACCCATAAACTTTCCTTATTGATATCATTGATTTAACTCTATGCTTCAGGGGCGTTGCTCTATTCCGATGGTCTATTTCCTTTGGTTAAACCCAAATGACCAGAGATGTCACCTCGCGCTTTTCAAGGAATTGGACAGTCTTTCATGGGTGGTGGAAGCAAGATGCTCCCATTCCTTAATTTGATGACCCGAATCATTTAGATGCGTTATATAGCGGTTCTAAATGATTAGGCGAATGGACGTCGGCGGCCCCCAACCGTCGGCGGCCCAAAGCGGGAGAGGCCTGTCCTGAGCCCTGAGCCCTGAGCCCTGAGCCCTGAGCCGGTCGAAGGGTCGAAGGGTCGAAGGGTCGAAGGGTCGAAGGGTCGAAGGGGGACGGGGGTGAGGTGTCAAACTGCTGCAAGACTGGCTATAATACCAAATATGGTACTTTTCGGGTAAAGCAAAAACTGAACGCGACTCAAGGGTGGGGCATGACTCCATTAGCCTCTGAAAGCGCGGGCATTCAAAGAAAGAAAACCGAATTGAGACAACTGGATTGGGGATAAGCAGTCACGCAAAATAAATTGCTGCTCCCGATTCTCTGAAATCCTTGCCTAGACAATCATAACCTGTCTAATTATTTTTGCCCCATTGCTTATTTGACGCTTTTATTGAAAAGCTATTATTTGAACTAAAATAAAATTGAAATCTTTGAAATTAACGAATTAAATAGCCAAAATTTTGTAGAAAGCTGTAAATTAACAAGAGAAGTTTAAAGCATATTTAAAACCTTGAATATGCTTTAAACTCAAGACTTAAACCCAATACATTTCAAGACTAAAAATAGGTTGATTTTAAATATTTTTATTAGCCAAAATTTTTGAAAGATGGAGTTTTTACCTGGCATTCGGATCCACTTTGTCCTTTGTGGTATAGAGGGTTGGGGAGTGAGGGAGACTCCATTTTCAATCGGGGAATGGTTTATAATATCAAATCATCCAACCCGTCAAAACCGGAAACAGTTGTACGGGGGAGCGATCGCCCAATGGGGAAGAAAGGGGGTGAGGCAAAATGGGCGTAACTGTAGATGGAAAAAGGTGGAAACCGCGAGATTAAAATGGTCCATTAAAACCGTTGAATTTAGATTCACAACTCGATTGGCACTCATTCATTCCCTTCGGTGTGAATCGGTTTCCCAAACTCCGAGCTTCTCAACTCTAAACATTAAAGATTAGCCGATGTTCAGTGCACAGCAACTCCAGAAAAAATTCTCACAACCGCTCGATCGCGCGGCGATCGCCCTGATTGCGATCTTGACGGTGGCGATCGCCCTGCTCTTATTTGGCGGCGATAGTACCGCTCCACGAGTGCGGGAATTTACCTGGCAAAATAAACAAGTCAGTGCCAGCGATCGCGCCTTTATCATGACCTTCAGCCGTCCGATGGATCTCCCTAGCGTGGAAGAAAACCTGCGAATCGAACCTCCAGTACCGGGTAAAATCAGTTGGGCGGGAAGGCGGATGGCTTACACCGTTACCCAAGGGGTGCCTTATGGGATGCAATTTAAACTGGAACTCAGCCAAGCGCGGGAACGGTTCGCCCAACCGGGAAAAGAGGGAACCCTGATTGAGCCATTTGTGGGGGAGTTTAAAAGTCGCGATCGCGCCTTCGTTTATATCGGAATCTCCCCGGAAGAACGGGGACGGTTAATTCTTTACAACCTCAGCCAAAGCGAAAAAACGATTCTGACCCCAAAAGAATTGACAGTCCTGGATTATAAACTCTATCCCGACGGCGATCGCCTGTTATTTTCCGCGATCGACTCCTTCTCTCCCAACCGAGGGGTTTTAGATCAACGACTGTTCACCGTCACCACCGGCATCGTCCCAGAAACCCCAGGCAGACGCTCCCGCCGCCGTGACAACTCACCGGGTCAAATCAAACGGATATTAGGATCTGACAACTATCAAAATCTCAGCTTCGACCTCTCCCCCGATGGTAAAACCATTCTGGTGCAGCGCGTCAACAAACAGGACCCGGGACAATTTGGACTCTGGAAAATAGAGGAAGGAAAGCAACCGAAACCGCTGGAAAACGAACCGGGTGGGGATTTTATTATTACTCCCGATAGTCAGGCGGTGGCGATCGCCCAGGGACAGGGATTAGCCATTTTGCCCCTAGAACCGAAAGCCGAACCCTTAGATTTTCTCCCCCAATTTGGGCGAGTGTTGAGTTTTTCGTCTGATGGCAGCGCGGCGGCGATGGTGAAATTCAACACTGACTACACGCGATCGCTCTATTTTGTCACCACGACTGGGGTCAGCAAAGAACTGCTCCGCATTAAAGGTTCATTTCTGAGCGCCCAATTCGGACCCCAAGGAAACACCCTCTATTGTTTGCTGACGAAATTAGTGGAAGGGGAAATTTATAAAGAAGAACCTTACCTTGCTGCGATCAACCTAGAAACTGCGGAACTGCAACCCCTAGTGCTGTTACCAGATCAGCGAGAGATTCATATTAGTTTGGCCCCGGATGGGTTAGGGTTGTTGTTTGATCAAATTGTCAGCGTTGCCCCCCAAGCCAATCAAGCCCCAATGGATGCAGTTCGCACCAGTTCCGGGGAAGCGATCGTCAGAAGTCGGCTCTGGCTGCTGCCCTTGGATCCGAGCGCCCCCACCAACCGGCCCTTAGATTACAAACCGGAAGAGTTACCCTTTGAGGGCCTCCGTCCGGGCTGGCTTCCCTAAAAAACGGGCGGGGGTTCCAACCCCCGCCCGTTTGTTGGGCCTACTGCACTTGCTGACGCAATCGAGCCAGCTGCTGTCTAGCCTTGGTATGGTTCGGAGTAATTCGCAGAGCTTGGTCATAAGAGGCGATCGCATCCTCGTAACGCTCCAACTGCTCTAGTGCCAAACCGCGATTGTACCAGGCACTAGCCGGACCCGTGGATAAACCCCACTGGCCGTTACTGTTAATGGCGCTATCGTAGGCGCTGACTGCCTTTTCATATTCACCGAGGATCAGGAGTGCCGTAGCTTTATTGTACCAAGCTAGGGCAAATTGAGGCTCCAGTTCGAGCGCCCGCTCAAAAGAAGCGAGGGCATCATCCCGGCGATCGAGTTGCCAGAGGACCGAACCCCGGTTGAGGGCTGCATCTGCTGCTCGGTTGTCACCCCACTGTCCATTCCCGTCCAAAGCGCGATCGAACGCCGTTAACGCATCCTCAAAGCGTTCCGCCTGTTTGAGGACCATCCCCCGACTCAGCCATGCCAGAGAATAATTCGGACTAATTTCCGTCGCCCGGTCAATCGCCGCGATCGCATCATCGTAACGCGCCAACTGCTCTAACACCATGCCTCGACCAATCCAAGCATCTGCATTATTAGAATTTAATTCCAGCGCACTGTCATAAGTTCTAAGCGCATCTTCATATTGCTTGGACGACAACAAAAATTGACCCTGGGAGAGTAACGTCTCAACCTCACTCGTCCCCTGTTGTGCAGGTCTTGGCTCCACTGCTTCTTGCTGCATTGCCGGAGTTGCAGGTTCTTGGCTGCTTTCGGGAGTCGCTCTTGGGGTCGATGCAGGACTTTCAGGTGGTCTTACGGGAGTTGCTCTAGGGGTAACCGGAGGCTGTAGCGGTTCTAGGATGTCTGGAGAAGTGGTCACCTGTCCAGAATCCATGCCACCTGTGGGATCATCTATCGCCCATCCAGGTAACGGCATCGATATCCCCGATATCCCCATTGCTGCAACAATACCAAGCCATTTAAACATAGGCTGCATAAGTTTAGCCTCCAACAACTGCTGATTTTTTCCTAACTTTTGCCCGAGATGCCCCTAATGATAGATCGGTTCGCGCTCCTCCGACTCCTGGAAATTGCCTCGCCTCCATTCCAGGGAAGACGTTTACAGTTCCCCAGGGGGAACTCAAACTGACAAATTTGCCCTCGATTAGATGGCCTGGAAGTGATTGAAAGGCCACTTCCAGGCCATTTTATAGAGTGAAGAAACCCCCACAGTGGCATTCAGGGTTAGGGTGAACTTTCCCGGTTCTCTTTTGAATGTATTTTACAATCGAGCCTAGAATCGTAGCAAATATTTCATGCTAATCTGAACGGTTGTCGTTTGTCCAGCAACGAAAAAGGTCGCCTCACTAAATTTCGGAGCACCTGTCAGGATGGGGGGATTATTGGAAAATCCAAATCCTTCTTGGGGAATACCCACGGCATTGGCGTTGAGTTGTCCATCGGCGTTTTCATCGTGGAAGACTGCTACAGCATAGTTACCCGCATTTAACCCATCAATACTCAGGGTCACAGGCAGGTTTTCAAGGGGAGAACATTCGGCTTTGAGCGCCTTCGTCCCATCCCGAGGAAATCCATCACTGCGCGAAAAAATTGTCAGACAAATATTGCCTCGGGGATTGGTGATGCCTTCTATTTGAATGTTGAGTTGCCCAGCTGGCACAGCTCGCACCGTTTGAATTAAGGTAAAACTGCTGAAGACGGAGGCGATCGCTAAAATAATTTTTCCAGGTGTTTTCATCATCTTGATCCGGTTTATGAACGTGTAAATCAAGGTCCCACTCATTCTCCGCTCCAGGGGCTTGAATTTGGGCTCTCTAGGAGATTATTTTTGACCCGAACCCCCTGCCTTGCTCCATTTTTCGCCTGGGTGAGGGGTCCATAAACCCGGGCTATAAAGCCCGAGTTTTTCTTGTCTAACCCTGGTTGGTGCGCCATTGGTTCGGTTCCCTTACCGATGCAGTAGACTCAAAAACCCTCTAATTTTTGGACTGGTTTAATTGTATGAATTTTTATACAGAAATCAAGTAATTTTTGATAAAGATATCAAGAATACCTTAAAATAGTCTAAGTTAGGGTATGGAAAGAGACTCTTAAGCGAAATATCATCCCCCCGGATTGCCAAGCCCCTCGTCCCCACAAGGCATCAGTCGCTGATCAGGGTTTAGGAAAAATAGAATCCTGACCTTGAATACCTTTTTCTTAGATGGTTTGAGCAGCAAAATATCCACTCCACAGGTCGGGAGAGCGCTGAGAAAACTGGAAGTTAGGGCCAACTGATTGATCTCCGGCTAGAAACCGGGTTGCTGTACAATAGCGATTAATGGACGGCCAAAACAGGGTAAACAACCCGGTTTCTGATCCGCTTCCAGTTTTGAGCGTTAACCGGGATTAAGGGGTAATGGATCAGTTCTGGAGGGGAGCGTGACGGTAACCGTGGTGCCGACACCCACTTCACTGGCAATGGCAATCTCCCCGCGATGTAACTCCACACATTTTTTGGCGATCGCCAAGCCCAAACCCGTCCCCTGAATTGTCCCCACATTGCTACCCCGGTGAAAAGCATTAAAAATTTGGCCCTGTTCGTGGGGTAAAATCCCAAACCCTTGGTCTTTTACGCGAAAAATGGTTACAGGTGAATCGATGTTTTTAAAGTCAGCTTCGATCAACGACAAGGCTTGTTTATCGGTTGTTTGACCAGGATTGTAGTAAATTAAATCTAGTTCTATTCCGCCTCCTTTAGGAGAATATTTTAGAGAATTAGATAGAATATTAATCAGCATTTGGTGGAGTAATTTTTCATCAAGAATTACCTCAAAATCATCCCCGTAATGGGTTACATTAATTTGATGGAGAGAGCCGGGAGGAATCCGCAATTCGGCAATCGCTTCTTGACAGAGGTTTTTAAGATTCACCGGAGCCGGATTAAACTCAATCTGCCCGGATTCTACTTCATTGATAGACAATACATCCGCAACCAACTGCGTTAGATGAGTCGATGCTACTTGAATCCGTTCGAGATGTTTGAGCCGTTTTTGCTCATCCCATTTGTGCCAATAACATTCCAGCAATTCTGCCGAAGATAAAATCGCCGTCAAAGGTGTGCGGTACTCGTGGGAGACCATTGTTACAATCCGAGACCTCAATTCGTTGAGTTCTCGTTCTTGCACCAGTGCCTTGAGAATTTCTCGTTCGGCTTGTTTTTCTTGTAAAAGGCGCTGAACGCGCCGTCGCAAGACCGCCCAATGAATGGGTTTGGTAATATAGTCTGTCGCACCCGCCTCAAATGCGCGCTCAACTGAATCTTCGTCTTCTAAGCTGGTAATCATTAACACCGGGATCCCTAACCCCCCGGCGATCGCCTTAATTTGAGTACAGCAGGTAAAACCATCCATCCCCGGCATCTTGGCATCCAGCAGCACCATATCCGGTTTGAGTTGCTTGTACAGTTCCAACCCTTCGATACCATCTGACGCCTCTACCACTCGATACCCTTCATTGTTCATCGCCCGACACAGCATCATCCGCGTTGTCCGGTCATCATCTACCAGCAGAATCAAAGGAGAATTATTTTGAGAATCATTACTATTCATCTAATCTTTTAATAATAGGATATTTAGGAAAACCACACTCAACGCCAGACGTGAGTATCGTGAAGAATAAAACGTTGTCACGAACGGGATGGTGTGCCACACTCAGTCACCAAACCCAGAGTTACCCTGAGCCTGTTGCACCTGGACTGAATCAACCTGTTGCCATTCTCGGGTATTTAGGATCTTTAAAACCTGCATAAATCCGGTTGATTGGGCTGATTAAACTTCCGCATTTTTTTCCGGGTTCAGCTAATCGTTTACCCTTTTACCCTTTAAGTTTGGGTGAAAATTTGAGGTCTTTTGTTTTTGGTTAGAACCGAAATTTACAGTTAAGTTCATCGATAGCCATTCTCAGATTCATCAGGTGTAAAGCCAGAAAATTGACGGTCCCAAGGGAGGCACTGAATCCAGCAACAATCTCGGGAGCATCTCAATTTTGAAAAGAGACCTAACCCCCCAGCCCCCGGCCCTCCCCTCCCCGGCCCTCCCCTAAGAGGAGAGGGAGGTATAAGGAATGAATGTCTTTGCGGTCCGGGGGAGAAAGACATCAATTTCCCCCGGACCTTGCAGGGGAGGGGGGCAGGGGGGAGAGGTCAGATCGGTTTTTAGGCAAAATTGAGATGCTCCCAAAATCTCTACCTCAGCCGACTCAAAAACGCGATAAGTTGCGTTAGATGAGCCTGAAAGGACAAAGAGTGCCAGGATATTTTGTCATTCATCAAACTCGATGATTTCACTTTTTTGAGAGTGGACAAAACTCTAAGAAAATACTGCCGTCCGTAAAAAGCTGAGTTGGTGGTCAGATTCAACGGTTCAATCTGGGGGATATTCCCCTGAATCTGGCATCAGACCCGAATGGTTAAAGTCGGGTATTTAACTTCTGAATCAGGGTTAGGAGTCCTGTTCATACCATCTGGTCCCTCCAGTTCTACTTCCGGTTTTCCCCCGGGTTCCAGAGGCAGCCACGGGGCTTTCAGGATGCTGGCATTAAGGCGGATTGGAGTCAACCTGGGCGATCGCCATCCTCTCCCGTCGGGGGGTTTTGAGAACACCCCACTCACGGCCCCCAGCAGGGCGGAGGTCCCAAGACTCGGTTCAAGGGATAGTTGTTAGGGAAGTTTTGGCCGCAGAGCAGGCGAGGAAAGAGAAGGACTCTCCTCTATTATCTCTGGAATTGGCGGGATTGGCGAAACGGATACCCCGCAAGCCATATAGTCTATGAAGAGCGATCGGCAACCCCATTTTTCCTGGATCGACCAGAGGTACTTCCTTGGGGGTTAAGTTCCAAGCATCCCATTTGGATACCTCCACCCTTTTCCCTCAAAACTGCACCGGAACCAGTGTGAAGCAATGGACGGGCGAAATTTGAAGTGGGAACCCCTGTTCTACCCCTCATGTTTGACAAATTTCAGGATCCCAGCGCCGAGTGATCCCGTGACAGAATCACAGGCGACGGATTGCACTTCTTCCTCAAAATACTACGTCCTGACCCCCTTCTCTGTTATAACCTAATCCCCCAATCGTAAAATTTAAGCTATCGTAAGGTTTGAATATCATCTTGACTGTTTTTGGTCAAATTTTTTTGAGGAGTGGGCTGGTTGCCAAATTTCCCACAGAGTGCTTCATTCTTTAACTCCCCCTCTATCTATCTTATCGAGAACTCCTTGCTCCAATTGCTACTGAGCAACTCCCTCTAGTAGCAGAGGGTGGATCTGTTGTATAGTCAGCGATACCCGTTTCCTGGAATTTGCCTCATTTGTTGCCAATCAATCATTTGGGCAATACTCTATAAAGGGATTATAGTGGATCCTTGAATTCACCCTGATTGGCTTAATCAAGTTAGACCCTCTATCTGACTCATCATGTCAGGCTGAATGATGACTCTTGACCTGTTCACACCAGCACAGTTGTAGCTATGGCCTCTGCCAAGATTCTTGTGGTTGATGACGATCCGGCGATCCGGAACTTAATCCATCGCTTTTTAAGTAAGCAAGACTATCAAATGGAGTCGGCTGAAGATGGAAAAAAAGCGCTCGAACTCTTCGAGCAATTTAATCCAGACTTGGTAATTCTGGATGTTAACTTACCCGATACTACGGGGTATCAGCTTTGCCAAGCGATGCAAAAGCGCACGGGTGTTTTCGTTTTAATGCTGACGAGTCGCACCGATGAAGCTGATAAAATTCGGGGATTTAATTTAGGTGCAGATGACTATATTACCAAACCCTTTAGTCTCGTCGAACTCGGTGCTAGAGTCGGGGCGCTGTTGAAGCGTCAACGGGTTGTCCAGGTTGCAGAACAACCCTCCGTTGATTTCGGAACGATGAGTATCGATCCCGTGCGTCGCGAAGTGACTATCTCGGATCATCCGATTGTCCTAACGGCCCTTGAATTTGATCTACTCTATTTTTTGGCCTCTCATCCAGGCCGAGTTTGGCGTAGATCTGAACTGCTTCAAGAAGTTTGGGATTATGACTATGTGGGGGATCAGCGTGTGGTGGACGTGCATATCGGCCAAATCCGCCGCAAAATTGAAGGGGATGGCATCTATCCGAAGCTGATTCATACGGTGCGCGGAGTGGGGTACAAGTTTGAAGCTCAAAGTGGTGATTCCGAAGATGCACCGGAGAAAATCTAGTTCAAATTTAGATGTGATCGTTGCTAATTTTCAATTCATCTTTCTGCCCTCTTGGAGACTCGCACCATACCTGTACCCAGGTTGGTGTCGAGAGGAAAAGAGGGGCGTGATTTATGTTGCATAAGAAAACCCATCCTTTTGGTCAAGATGTGTACAGTATTTGTGACTGATTCCTGGCCGGGCTATTTCATTCTAATGTAAGACGTGATAGAATAACAGAGTAATCTCACCGAGGGGTCAGTTTAAGATGTCCCAGATAACTATTGTTGAAGCATTTGCCGACTAGAAGATTGCCGACGTCAAGCAGGGAAGCGGCATCAACAAAGCATACAACTAGCCTTATTTACCCTCGGTGTTGCCGCTGGAAATCGCGGGTTTATAGAGATTGGAGATTGGACAAAAGCGTACTCTGATGAATTGTTAGAATTGTTCAATCTTGAGAAAAAACGCTTACCCTCATACAGTACGATTCGACGAACGTTCTTACGAATTGATCAGCAACGCTATTCAGCCTGTTTATCCCGTTTTTTGGGGATTGACCCAATAGAGAGAGAAACCATTGCAGTGGACGGCAAAGTTTTACTATGGTATTATGAAGCCATTAATGACGACGCTGATGTAGATTCTCATCCGGCCATTATGTTAGTAAGTACCTACATCGTAGAACGAGGGCTAATTCTCGAACCCTACTCCGGTGGATTCAAAAACTAATGAAATCACTGCCTTACCCGCATTTATTAAAGAAATGGCCCTCAAGGGTGTGGTGTTTGCTTAGGATGCCATCAGTACCCAAAAAAAACCGCTCAAGTAATTGTTTCAAGTGGCAATGACTACATTGGGGCGCTCTACGGCAACCAATCGGGTCTACTTGAAGCAGTCCAAGCCAATTTTGAAGCGATTCAGACTCATAAATCGAACAATGTTGGTCATGGTTGAGTTGAAAAACGCACGGTCAGTCTTAGTAATCAGTTAGATAATATTCCTAAATTTCCTGGACTTAAAACCGTGATTCGTGTTAAATTATACCGCGAAGTCCATCGAGCAAATATTATTGAAACCAGTGTTGAAACTCGTTTTTACGTTTCTTCTTTGATTGAAACGGCTGAAGAATTTGCCAAGCGAATTCGAGGTTATTGGGGAGTCGAAAACAAGGTTCATTATGTGCGGGATGTAACTCAAGGTGAAGAGGCTTCTCGTATCAGGACAAAACATGAAGTTCAAATTTGGGCAGTCGCTCGAAATTTTGCACTTAACATATACCGCAATTATGGATTTGATAATATGGCTCAAGCCCAAC